>CAKOWP010000028.1 GCA_934122385.1 uncultured Clostridia bacterium
GAGAAAGAAAATAAAGAAATAAAAAAAGCAATAAGGGCTTTAGACTTTATAAGTGCAGACCCAAAGGAAAGAGAAAGACATAATTCTATATTAATGGCGGAATATAATAGATTAACAAGTGAGCATAATTTTTATGAAGCTGGAAAAGAAGAACGGAATCCAAAAGGGAAGATATGAGCGGAAGAGAAGAAGGAATAAAAGAACGGAATAAGAAAAACAGCAAAAGAAATGTTAAATGAGAATATTCCAATAGAAACAATAATGAAGATTACAAAATTAACAAAAGAAGAACTATTAGAAATAAAAAATAATAATAAATAGAATAATATATATAAAAAGCGGAATAAATGAGGATACTTTTTTATCAGCCTCATTTATTCCACTTTTTTTATATTTTAGAAAAAGAAAGTACACTTTACATAATATAGAATTTGACAATTTCTAAAAATTATAGTATAATGCAAAGGATGTTGCCAAAGGGCACAAGAATGAGATTTTATAAAACCAAAATTTTAAAGAAAAATAAAAAGAGAACGGATTAAAAATTAAAACAAAAGATAAGATATAAAGAAAAATTCAAATATCATATGTTATTAGTAAAATTAGCAAATTTGTAAAAATGTTTTTATAATAATATATGTAGATTTAATTATATAAATTTAATGCATTAAAAAAATGGAAAATTAAAAGTGTTTTATGTATGAATATTATTAATTTAAGTTTTGTGATTATGCTAAAAACTAAAAAAACACGGTTTTATTAAAATTGAATATAGAGCATTTTAAAGAAAAAGAAGCTTAAAAACTGAAATGAAAAGAAAGAGAGGAAAATTATGGCAGAAGAAAAATTGAATAAAAAAGAAGAGAGAAAGCCAAGAGCACCTAGAAGAACAACAAATAAAAAGGTGCAAGATAAAAAACAAGAGATAAAAGAGAAAAAAGAAGAGACAGGAGTTCAAAGAGAAGAAAAAAGTACGAGAATTTCAAATAGTACAAAAAATTCAAATAGTACAAGAAATACAAGAACAACAAGAAGAACAAGAACTACAAGAAAGCCAAGAGAAAGTAAAGTACAAGAGAATACAGAATTAAAAGAATCAAGAGAGCTAGTTGTAAGAGGAGAAAGTGCAATTGTAGAAAGAAAATCTGTAAGAAGAAATAATATTTTTAAAAAACCAAAACTAAAAATCATTCCATTAGGAGGATTACATGAAGTTGGAAAAAATATTACGGTATTTGAATATGATGATGAAATAATAGTTGTTGACTGTGGTTTATCTTTCCCAGATGATGATATGCTTGGTGTAGACTTAGTTATACCTGATATCACATATTTACAAAGAAATGAAGAAAAAATCAAAGGATTAATAATAACACACGGACACGAAGATCATATAGGAAGTGTGCCATATTTATTAAAACAAATAAATATTCCAGTATATGCACCAAAACTAGCAATGGGATTAATAAGAAATAAATTAGAAGAACACAGAATTTTAAGAAGTTCAACATTAGTTGAAGTAACACAGGGTCAAAAAATCAAATTTGGTAAATATTTTGAGGTTGAATTTATCAGAAGTACACACAGTATACCAGATTCAGTAATGCTAGCAATAAAAACACCAGTTGGAACGATTTTACACACAGGTGACTTTAAAGTTGATTACACACCAATAGATGGAAAAATAATGGACCTTGGAAGAATTGCAGAACTTGGAAATGAAGGAATTTTAGCATTAATGTCAGATAGTACAAATGCTGAAAGAAAAGGATTTACAATGTCTGAAAGTTCGATAGGACCAGTATTTGATGAATTATTTGATGGATGTACAAAGAGAATTGTTGTTGCAACATTTGCATCAAATGTACACAGAGTTCAACAAATAGTAAGTTCAGCAGTAAAATATCACAGAAAAATTGCAATATGTGGTAGAAGTATGATAAATATGATTTCAACTGCAAAAGAGTTAGGATATATTGATTGTCCAGATGACATATTTATTGACATAGACACAATGTCAACATATAATGACGAACAATTAGTAATTATAACAACAGGTAGCCAAGGTGAGACAATGTCTGCATTAACAAGAATGGCAGCAGGTGACCATAGAAAAGTTAAAATTACACCAAATGATTTAGTTATAATTTCTGCAAATCCAATACCAGGAAATGAAAAATCAGTTTCAAAGGTAATTGACGATTTAATGCAAATAGGTGCAGAGGTTGTATATAGTGCACTAGCAGATGTTCATGTTTCAGGACATGCCTGCCAAGAAGAACAAAAATTGATATTTGCACTTTCAAAACCAAAATTCTTTATACCAGTTCATGGTGAATATAGACAATTAAAAGCACATGGGGAAACTGCTCAAATGATGGGGATACCAGCTAAAAATATTGTTATGATGGAAAATGGTAGAATTGTTGAGCTAGACGAAAATGACATCAAATTAGGTGGAATGGTTCCAAATGGTAGAGTTTTAGTTGATGGACTTGGTGTTGGAGATGTTGGAAATATTGTTTTAAGAGATAGGCAACATTTATCACAAGATGGTTTAATTGTTATTGTTTTAACAATGGATTCTTCAACAGGTGAAGTAGTTGCAGGACCTGATGTTATTTCAAGAGGTTTTGTATATGTTAGAGAATCAGAGAACTTAATGGATGATGTAAAAAATGTTGTTAGACATGAAATTGGAAAATGTGAGGAAAAAGGAATAAGAGACTGGTCAACTATTAAGTCAACAGTTAGAGAAAATCTAAGAGATTATATTTTCTCTAAAACAAAGAGAAATCCTATGATAATACCAATCATAATGGAAGTATAATGAAATGCAGTAATACCAAGCTATTTAAAACTTGGTATTACTTTTTTGTTACCCTTTTGTTGCCCACTTAATAAGTTACAATAGGTTTTTTATTGATTTGAAGCTAAAATATATAACTTTTTTTGCTTTTTATATTCAACCATATTTATTGCTGCTTGTTTTTCTTCGAGAGGAATATGGGTATAAACATCTTGACCAACATTTTCATTACTATGTCCGATAATGGAATTTATGATTACCTGTTTTATATTTAATTTTTCTAATTCAGTTCTTAGAGTATGTCTGCAATCGTGAGCAGTATGTTCAGAAACAAAAGTATGTAAATCTTTAAAATTATATTTGTAATGGTATAGATAATAATCATAGTCAATTTTATTTCCATTTGGTTGCATAAATAAAAATTCATTGTCAGGATTATAGTATTTTTCAAATAATGGCTTTATTGCAGGATGAATTGGTATTGTTCTATTTATTCCAGCCTCTGTTTTTAGTCCACCTATAAAATAATTTTCATCTAAAAATACATTTGCGCTATAAACTGAAAGCAATTCATCAGCTCTACAACCACAATATAATAACATCAGCCAAAAGTCTCTAATAAAGAGTTCTCTGTTTTGTTTTCTTTCTTTTTGTAAGCCATCACTTTTGGGAACAAAATTCCACAAATAAGCAATTTGTTCATAGGTAAATACTTTTTCTTTTTCTGTAACTTTATTTTGAGCCTTTTTAATTTCTTTTCTATCATTTGTAGTAGCAGTAATAAATTTTGCGTAGCCTTTTTCAATAAAATCCTCTTCAAGAGCAAATTTATCAAGATTTAGATATAAATTAACCATTTGTTTTTGTGCAGAAGCACCTTTTTTACTTTCTTTCAAGAATTTATTAAAATCAGATGCTCTCAATTCTTTATAAACTTTATCATATAGCCCTTTTGAATTATGAAAAGCAGTAGTCATTCCTCTACAATAATTGCGACTAAAAGGTTTATTTTTAGGTCTAATATGATGTGTTTTTTCTAATTTTTCTTCTTCTTTTGTAAGCATTTTAGTTTCCTTAAATTTTTCAAATAATTGTTTAAATGTATAATTTTCTTTTTTAACTTTTTCTATTGTTGATTTTTTAGGATTTAAAACTGGTACTAAAGGATATGGTTGTTTTGGAAAAGTAACAATTTTATTATATATTTTTTCTTTAATATATAGCGGAGATGGATTTTTGTGATAGTTTTCGAGATATACTAAAGCGTCTAATTCTGTTTCAAAAGTATCCATAAAAAATCTTATTGCATTTCCATTGATATCTTTTCCAATTGTGATTCTTGCACCCCAAGGTTTATTTCTGTTATCACCTAAATAAATAGCAGAGCCTTTACCATTTGCTCTTTTCTTAATAATTTTCATAATAAAAATACCTCCAAATTTCTTTAATTTATTTTTAATAAACTATTGAAAATGAAAGTATTTTTTGATATTATAATACTAATCACTTTCAATAGTGGGGAGGGAATAAATGTATCGGGTTGTGGTGATTTGATTACATCTATTCCTTTTTTATTTATATTAAACTAATACGCCGTATTTTTCGACATAGAAGTTAATACATTCTATCATATATTTACAGTCTACATTAAAGTAGTCTGCTAACTCATACAAATTAAAACCTTGTGTGAGTTTTTCTTTTAATTTTTGAAGCGGAACTAAAACAGAGTAGGCCCACTTCATTGCTCTATATTCACATTTTTTCTTTTGTACATTATCAGAATCCAGATAATATAAAGCATTTGTATAGTAATGTCCAAGTTCTTCAGCTAAAATTTCTTTTTCCTCAATACTATTATTTATTTGTTTATTGTCTAAAGCAATATAATAGTTATTATCTATTTCAAATATTCTAGCCTTAGTATTTGTCCAATTATAATCTAAAATGTCTATTTTTTCATTCTCAGCGATTTTATACATATCTAAAGCATTCATAATAAGACCTCTTATTTCTTTTCGTTTTTCTTTTTATTTTTTATAAATTCGACAAATCTATTTATTTCCTCAATGTCATTTTCATCAAGACCTTCTGTATTAATGCCATTATAATTTGCATAACGAAAATCGTTATTTATATCATTATTTGTATCAAAAAAATAATTTCCATCTTTTTCAAATATTTGACACATAAGTTGAACAGTATCAACATCTGGGCTATTTAAGCCCGATTCCCAATTTGCTATGGCTGTATTAGATGTTTTTCGACCTCTTTGTGTTAATTCTTCAGCTAATTGTTTTTGAGTCATCTTTTTTTCATTTCTTGCCTCTTTGATTTTTTTATATAAAAACATGATTTCACCTCACTTACTGAAACAATTATATTTTAGCATACTTTTTTAGATATGTAAATAAAAAAATTCAGAAAAACTGAAAAAATTTTCAAAAAAGGTATTGACATTTCAGAAATAATGGAATAATATATAAACAACTTCAGAAAAACTGAAATTGAAAGAGGGTGAAAAAATGTCAGTCGGAAAACAAATAAGGCTATATTTAATAGAAAAAGGAATTAGTCAAACTTGGGTTTCAGAGCAAGCAAGAATTGCTTTACCAAAATTAAATGCATCTTTAAATGATAAAAGAAAATTAGATGTTGAGGAATTTTCTTCGATCATAAATGTTTTAAAAGAAGATGCTAACAGATTTTTACAAAAATAACCACAACCCGATACTAAAAAGAAAGAAGGTGAGAACATGGAAGACGAAAACGAAGAAGTAGAAAGATTAACTCCTGCAGATATTGCACCAAAATTAAAAATGAGTGTCGAAGGAGTTAGAGCAGCATTAAGGCAAGATAAATTTCCGTTCGGAATAGCATTCCAGGGGAAAACAGGACAATGGAATTACTTAATAATTAAAAGTAAATTTGAAAAATGGTTAAAAACTGTTTAAGAAAGAAGGTGAAAACAATGCCAGAAAAATGAAGAGATATTGAAAATTATGAAGGATTGTATCAAATAAGCAATTATGGAAGAATAAGGAGTTTTCCAAGAAGAGGAACAAGTTCTCATTTAAGAATTTTAGAACCGAGAAAAAACAAAGGGTATTTACAGGTAGGACTACACAAAAATAAAAAAGAAAAGAAATTTTTCATACATCAATTAGTTGCCAAAGCATTTATAAGAAATCTAGAGAGAAAACCACAAGTAAATCACATAGATGGTAATAAAGAAAATAACAAGGTGGATAATTTAGAGTGGTGTAACAATTCCGAAAATCAAATACATGCTTATAAGATAGGATTAAAAAAGAAAAGGTCGTTTGAGATTATTCAATACACTTTAGATATGAAAAGAGTAAAGAAATGGAATTGTGTATCAGAAATAGAAAAATCAACAGGTTTTCATTATCAAAATATTTCAGCTTGTTGCAAAAATAAACAAAAAACAGCATATCGGATATATATGGAAATATGAAAAGGAGGAAAACAAATGAAAAGAAAACTAGATACAAATAAAATATACAACTTTATTGGACGAGCAGTAGTTTATAGCAGTTTATACATAGCAACAGTGGCATTTTCAGTATGGGGATTTTTGCAAGGAATGACTTATTAGGAGGAAAAAGATGATTTATTTATTATTAGCAATAGCAACTATATGTGTAATAGTGTATTACCAAATGACAGGTTCTTTGTTAGCTACTGTATTATATGGAATATATGCTATTTCTATAATATATGTTACTTCTTTGTTACTTGTTTAGACAACTTAATAACAATTGAATTTAATTCTTTTTCAAATTCATTATAATTTATATTTTCTAAATTATGAATTTCTTTAGGAATATTAGAAAAATAAATATAAAGATTACTTAAAGATGAATTATATTCAATAGTACTAGTTGTAGTTTTGTGCTGATGGTATTTATTGGCATATTGAATAAAATCAATTAAGGCTTGTCTTTTAGCTAATTCATAATTTTGGATATTTTCACGTTTGGTTTGGTAATGATTATTTAACCAAGATGTAGCGATAGGCGAAATTAGTGCAATAACAGCAATAACAGCAGTAATAGTATTAGAATCAATATTCATAATAATAACCTCACTTTCGAGGGTATTATACATTATTATTAAAAATTTTACAAGAAAGGAGTTGAAAGAGATGTTTAGAAAAACAAAAGAATTACAAAGTTTAGTAGATGCAAGTAGAAAAAATCTAAAAGATGCAGAAAGGAAAGTAGAAAACAGAAACATATTAATTGCAGATTTACAAAAGAAAAATGAAGAATTATCAAATGAAAATATAGCAGTATATGGAGAAAATAAAGAATTAAGATTTGAAAATGATGAGCAAAAAGAATTGATAGACAGAATAACAAAAATAGCAACAGCAAATTCATATAACAACGAAAAAGCAATTTTAGGCAAAATAAAAGAACTAATTTCAGACTACCAATCACAAAATTAGTTCGAGTAAATTACATAATAAAGCTACTCTACTATTAGTATAACACTAATTAGTAGAGTTGTCAAAGGAGATTGAAAATGAAAAAAATTAATATAGGTGAAACAAAAGGAATTATAAGAAGATTAGACTCATTAGGTAGAATAGTTTTTCCAAAAGAATTTAGAAAAAGTTTAGATATAAAAAACAATGATGAATTAGAAATATTCTTGCTTAAAGACGGTTTCTATGTAAAGAAGGTGTAGACATGGAAACATTAGAACAACTAGAGCACAAATATTTTTTATTAGAAATGCAAGACAAATGGGACAGTGAAGATTACAAATATGCAAATGAATTAAAAGAAAAAATTAAAAAATTGAAGGGAGAAAATTAGATGATTAAAGACTTAATAGAAGTAAAACAGTTGCCTGTAATAGAGGAACAATTAAGAAGTGTAAGTACAGTTATAGATGAAAGAGTGAAAAATGCAACAAGTTTAGTATGTACAGAAGAGTCAGTAAAAACAATAAAAGAAATAAGAGCAGAATTAAATAAAGATTATAAAGAATTTGAAAATAAAAGAAAATTAGTAAAAGAACAAGTATTAAAACCTTATAACGATTTTGAAAATGTTTATAAAGAATGCATATCTGATAAATTTAGAAATGCAGACTTAATATTAAAAGGAAAGATAGATAATGTTGAAAATGAATTGAAAGCAAAAAAAGAAAAAGAAATAAAAGAGTATTTTGAAGAATATAAAAAAGCAAACAATATTGATTTTATTACATATGAACAAGCAAAAATAAATGTAACATTATCAGCAAGTATGAAAAGTTTAAAAGAACAAGCAAAACAATTTATTGACAAAATAGTGGATGATTTAAAACTAATTGAAACACAAGAGCATAAGACAGAAATATTAGTTGAATATAAACAAACATTAAATGTATCACAAGCAATAACAAGTGTGACAAATAGATTTAAGGCTATTGAAGAAGAAAAGAAAAAAATAGAACAAGAAAAAGAACTTCAAAAATTTGTTGTGGATACTGCAAAAGAGTCAGACAAGTATAGTGAACAAATAATATTAAATTCACCATCCGTAGAAGAAAAAACAGAAGAAATTTTGACTTTAAAATTTACAGTAAGAGGAACAAGAACAAAATTAAGAGAATTAAAACAATTTTTAGAAAGTGGAGGTTACGATTATGAGTAATGAGGGGAATAAAAATGATTTGATAAAAAAAGAAGAAGAAAACATGATTTCTTTAATTGACCAAACAGGAGTAGAGATTGCTATTGAAAAATTGGTAATAAAAAATAATTCTTTATTACCTAAAAATATTGCAATAGATAGAATAAAGAATAGTGCAGGTTTTTATATAACCAATAGAGATGACTTAATGAAACTTGATGGTAACGGAAAATTACAAATGTTATATGGAGTATTAAAAGAAGCAATGGTTGGTTTGGAAGCAGGAACTGATTTTGACATTGTACCATTCAAAGGAAAACCAGTAATTACTAGAAAAAAAGAAGGATGGTTCAAAATTATAGATATGATAAAACCTGCTGAAATTATGAGATTTACTGCAAATGTAATATTCAAAGGAGATGAGTATTCTTTTGACCCTGTAAAAGAAGAATTAAAACACAAAAAGGTTGTTGAAAGTGATAAATATGATGACATTGAAGGAGCATATTGTTATATAAAATTTGCAAATGGATTTGAAAAAACAATATTTATGAGTAAAAAAGATATAGATGTAATAAAAAGAGTATCTCCAAGTGCAACATCTTCATATAGTCCATGGACTACTATGCCAGTAAAAATGGTAAAAACAAAAGTAGTAAAAGAAATGGCTAAAGAATTGTTTACATTATTTAGTAGTAAGGTGAATTATATTTTAGCACAAGCAATTAACAATGATGAAAATTCAATATCTAGAATAGACAACAAAGGAAATATAAAAAATGATAATATTATTTATTCAAATGATTATGAAGTACAAAATGAAGATAATATACCAACAACAAAAGAGGTATCAATGAATGAACTATAAAATTATATCAAGTAGTAGCACAGGAAATGCAACAATAATAAAAGACATAATTTTAATAGATTGTGGAGTTACATTTAAGAAATTAGAAAAATATTATAAGAAATTAAAAATAGTACTTCTAACACACATACATTCAGACCATTTCAAAAAAGAAACAATTAAGAAATTGGCACAAGAAAGACCAACATTAAGATTTGCTTGTTGTGAATGGTTATTAAAACCACTTTTAGAATGTGGAGTTGAAAGAAAAAATATAGATGTACTTCAAATTGGCACGAAATACAATTATAAGCTATTTAAAATAGTACCAATTAAATTATATCATGATGTACCACAATGTGGCTATAGAGCACTATTTAACGATTATAAAGTAATTTACATGACGGACACAAAAACAGTTGAAGGAATAAGTGCTAAAAACTATGACTTATATCTTGTTGAAGGCAATTATGACGAAGACGAGATAGAAGAAAGAATAAAAGAAAAACAACAAGACTGCAAATATGTATATGAATTTAGAGCAAAAGATAGTCATTTAAGTAAACAACAAGCAAGTGAATTTTTATTAAATAACATGGGAGAAAATTCAGAATATGTTTTAATGCATCAACATGTAGAAAGGTAACAAAAAATGGAATTTGAAAAATTATATATGTTCAACCCTTTTACAATTCAAAATGCAGATAGCAAACAAATAGCAGATACATATACAAAATTACAAAATGAATTAAAAGAAAGTCCTGAAACAGGATTTGAAATATCAAAAAATATAGAGATATATGCAAATATGAATTACTTAATAGGAGAGATGGTAGCAAGGATACAACAGGAATATGACACATTAAAAACTGATATTTCTATAGCAGAAAACAAACAAGTGTATATGCAAAGAAAACAATGGCAAGAAACTAATAAAGAAAAAGCACCAGCAATGAGTTATTTTGAGGCAATGGCAAAAGAATATGTAAAAGAAGATAGCAAGAAACTAGCAGAATTAGGGTCGAGACTATTTAGATTTAAAAAGGCATATGAAAGTATAGACAGTAAACAAAATGCTTTAAAAAAGAAAATAGAGGCGATTAGATATGAAATCTAAAAGGAGTAAAGCTTGTGAAATATCACAGAAAGTAAAAGAAATAGTATGGAACAGAGATAATCATAAATGTATTTATTGTGAAAGATATGTTCCAAAAACTTGTGCAAATGCACATTTTGTTAAGAGGTCACAGCGGTGGTCTCGGTATAGAAGAGAACACAGTTACATTATGTCCAGAATGCCATTATCAAGAAGATTTTGGACAAGATACTAAATTATACGAAGATTACATAGAAAACTATTTAAAAGGCATTTATGGTGCAAAATGGAACAAAGAAAAATTGATTTATAAAAAATATTAGGAGGAAAAGAAATGGGAAATATAGTAGGAATTGATTTAAATATAGATGATAACTATCTAAATGAAGCTGTAAAAAGTATTGTAATGTCAGGAATTGCAGAGGCTTTAGATAAAGATAAAATTGTTAGTGGTCTAGTAAATACGGTATTAGAAACAAAAGTAGATGAAAACGGAGCAATAAGTAGCTATAGTAGAGATAATAAATATACACTTCTAGAATTATATGTAAATAAAATGATTAGAGAAATAGTTAAAGAAGAAATGAAAAACATAGTGGAAGAAAAAAGACCTAAAATGCAAGAAATTATTAGAAAAGAATTAAATAAAAAAGCAACACTAGATAAGTTTGTAGATGCTTTTATAAGTAGTAATTTAGATAATTTAGACAATAATTGGAGAACTAAGATAAGTATTGAATATCAAAAAGATAATGAATATTAGACAACAGGGATAAGACAAAATAAAGTTTTATCCCTTATATTGTACGAAAGGAGAAAACAATGGCAGGAGAAAAAGAAAGTTTTGTATTCTATAAAAGCTTTTATGACGCATTACAAGACTTAAAAGAAAAAGATAGATTAAAAGTATATGATGCAATATGTGATTTAGCATTAAATGGAAATGAAACAAAACTAACAGGAGTAGCAAAGACAATATTTATATTAATAAAACCACAGATTTTAGCAAATACAAAAAGATATGAAAACGGAAAAAAGCGGTGGTAGACCAAAAAAAGAAACCAGTGGTTTTGAAAAAGAAAAAACCATAGGTTTTCAAAACACAAAAAGCAAAACAAAACCTAATGTAAATGATAATGTAAATGAAAATGAAAATGTTAATGTAAATGTAAATGGTAATGATAATGAAGATGTAAGCGACAGTTGTGTTGACGGTTTACAAAAAATTATAGATTTTTACAACGAAAACATTGGAATGATAACATCTTACGGTATTGAAATATTATCTGATTATGCTAAAGAAATGTCGGCAGATTTAATAATTTTAGCAATGAAGAAGTCTGTAGAGGCTAATAAGAGAACAATACAATATATAAAAGGTATTTTAAACAATTGGTCTAAAAAGGGAATAAAAACAGTACTTCAGGCAGAACAAGAAGATGAACAGTTTAGAAGAAAATCAGAACTAGGAACAAACGAAAGAGAAAAAGAACTGGAGGAGTGGCTAAATGAATGTAAGTGATTTTTCAAAGCAGATTAAAAAAATAGAAGTAGCTTATAATAAAAAATTTGATAAAGATGAAACGATTATGTGGTTTCAAGAATTTCAAAATATACCTGCAGAAGAATTTGAAAAAGCAATAGACTCAATAATTAAAACAAATAAATTTACACCAAAAATAGCAGATATAAAAGCAAAAATAAGTGAGAATACATATAGATATTATTCAGAAGACCCACGCAGGTATTTATACAAAAACTTAGAGTGGGGAGAATTTATAGATTAAAGGAAGTGAAAAACGAATGAAGATAACACAAAAAGATAGAATTATAAATTATATTAGACAATTTGGAAGTATAACAAGTTGGGAAGCATATCAAGATTTAGGAGTAATGCAGTTAGGAGCAAGAATAGACCAACTAAAAAAAGATGGTTATGAATTTACAACAGAATGGGTGCAAAAGAAGAATAGATTTGGAGAAGAAGTAAGCTTTAAAAGATATTATTTATCGGATATGGTAGCAAAGAATATGAATCATATTCCAAGAATTTAGGAGGTAGTTATGAAAATAGTAATTAATGCACAATATGGTGGTTTCGGCTTATCTAAGTTGGCAATAGAAGAATATTTAAAGTTAAAGGGGAAAAAATCATATTTTTATAGTACAGAATGTGATGGCAAAAAAATATATTATAAAAAAATAGATAGTTTATTTAAAGAAGATATATTTACACTATGTTTTACAAAAGACCTCGGAGAAATTATTAACGGAGAAGAAATATCAGAATACATATGGGAAAAACATTGTTTCTCTGCAAAAAAAGTAAAACGAACAGATGAAGATTTAATAAAAGTTGTTGGAAAATTAAAAGAAAAAGCAAACACAATATGCTCTAAATTAAAAGTAATTGAAATACCAGACGACGTAGATTATGAAATTGAAGAATATGATGGCAACGAATGGATATCTGAAAAACATAGAACTTGGGCATAAAAGAGGACTAGCCTATGAAATATAATTATCCACCGTTAGAACGGTAAATGTGTAAAATGTAGAGGTTGCAATAGGCTTGAATTAGAAAACTTTAAACGGAGTTTGGAGATGTGAAAATTACATAGAAAAGGAGCCAAAGAAAAGTGAACAAAATAGAAATACCATTTAGGCTGCCATCATTGAATCAGTACATAAACGAATGCAGAAAAAACAAGTATGCAGGGGCTAATATGAAGAAGAATGTTGAAAAAGATATTGGTTGGTACATAAACTTATTACCTGAATACAAAAATCCAATTAAGATCCATTTTGTTTGGGTTGAAGAAAATAAAAGACGAGATTTAGACAATGTATGCTTTGCTAAGAAATTTATATTAGACAGTATGGTAAAAGCAGGCAAACTAAAAGATGATAATAGAAACTTTGTAAAAGGTTTTAGAGATGACTTTGAATATGGAAAATCAAGTAAAGTTATTTTAAAAATAGAAGAAATTAAATGAAAGGAACAGGATAGATGAATAAAAAATGTAAGATAGAATTATATAATGACCACTTTGAAAATGCAAAAAGATATGGAATACCACATGCACAATTAATTATAGCAGATATACCATATAATTTAGGAAATAATGCTTATGCAAGTAATCCAAGTTGGTACATAGATGGAGATAATAAAAATGGAGAAAGTAAACTTGCTGGAAAAAGTTTTTTTGATACGGATAATGACTTTAAAATAAATAATTTCTTTGATTTCTGTACCAGATATTTAAAGAAAGAACCAAAAGAAAAAGGACAAGCACCAGCAATGATAGTATTCTGTGCTTTTGAACAAATGCAAATGGTAATAGATGAAGCAAAAAAACATGGACTAATGAAAAGTTATCCACTAGTATTTGTAAAAAATTATTCAGCATCAGTTTTAAAAGCAAATATGAAAATAGTAGGAGCAACAGAATACGCAGTGGTACTTTATAAAGATAAACTACCAAAATTTAATAATGGTAGAACAGAAGAACAAAAAGGGAAAATGATATTCAACTGGTTTGAGTGGAAAAGAGACAGTTCTAAACTATACCCTAAAATACATCCTACACAAAAACCAATAAGTTTATTAAAGAGATTAATAGAAATATTTACAGATGAAGGGGATGTTGTAATAGACCCAGTCGCACGGAAGTGCTTCGACTTTAAGAGCTTGTGCAGAATTGAAAAGAAACGCTTATGGCTTTGAAATAAAAAAAGATTTTTATAATCAAGCAAAAGAAAAAATGATAAGTGAAGATATTTTAAATGGAATAATGGAAGATGGACAAGTTACATTTGAAGCACTTATGTAAGGAGGTAAAAGATGATAGAAGTAAACGAATATGTGAGAACAGATAAAGGCTATATTTTTAAAGTAGATGAAGAAAAGACAACTTTGCAAGTAATTAATTTTTTAGATGTAGAGTATGGAAAAATAGTAAAACACAGCAAACAACTAATAGACTTAATAGAAGTTGGAGATATAGTAAACGGATACAGAGTAAAAAATGTAATAAATGAAGGACCTTGCCCAAGTGGAAAATGTGTTGATATAGATAGTAGTAAAGATAGCAGTGAATGTACTTTATGGGAAGAAGATATACAAACAATATTAACAAAAGAAAGTTATATGGCTAATTGCTATAAAGTAGGTGAAGAAGATGAATAGAGAAATAAAGTTTAGAGGAAAAGGAATTGAAGAATATGACAAAGATAAATGGTATTATGGTAGTTATTTTATATACAATGCAATTAACTATTTTTGTTTAGACGATGGAAGTAGAACTAAAGAAATAGACGAGAAAATAAAGAATAATATCAAACATAAAATAATATTTGAGGTACAAGGCGATTTGAATATGGAAAATCATATAAAACTTGCTGATGTAAATCCAGACACAGTAGGACAATACACAGGACTAGACGATAAAAACGGAAAAGAAATATATGAGGGGGATATTGTTAAATACAGAGATAGCAGAGGACAACATATTGAAAAGGTAATATTTGATAAGGGTTGTTTTTATGCAGGAATGCACTGGGGAAGTTCAACAAGAGTAGCACCAAAACTAATTAATACAAGAATAACAGAAGTAATTGGCAATATATACGATAATCCAGAGTTATTAGGAGGAGAATAGATATGTTAAAAATAAGAGACGATGTAGATTTAAAAGAACTTGAAACAATATGGAAATTTAAATATTTTGATAATTCGGGGCAATATAAATTTACGGAAAGAAATATTGATGGTGCAACTTATATTTATATAAATGCATGGAATAGGAAGATTGTGTATAGACAAGAAAGAGAAAACGATAATATGTGCTTAGAAAAATTATACGATTTAATCAAAGCAAATTTAGTAGTGAAGGAGTGAGAATAATTATTAAAATAAAAGAAATAGAACGGATTTGAAAATTATACAATAGACACAGACGGAAAAGTATATACAAAAAATAGACAAAAATATTTAAAACAATATAAAGATAGTAAAGGATATTTATATGTTCTTTTATATAACAAAGAAAAAAAGAAAACAATAAAAGTACATAAATTAGTAGCAAATGCTTTTTTAGGAAAGAGCAACTTACAAGTAGACCATATAGATGGAAATAAGTTAAACAATAAATTAAACAATTTAGAGTATGTAACACCAAAAGAAAATATAAGGAGAGCATGGGAAAAAGGCTTGGCAAAAAATACAGAAAATCAAAGAAAAATTGCAAGAAAAACTATGTTAAAAAGATGGGAACACTATAGACGTATAAAAAATAAAAGTTTTGAGAGGAGTGATACATAGTGAAAGAAAAAATAAATAAAATAGGACTACTTAATTATATGTTTTGGAAGTTATTATGTATTATAGAATTGATTTTAAATGTTCCATATTATATTTTAAAAATTATAATAGAGATAATTTATTCTATATTTGATAAATTAAACGATATTTTTTATGAACAACAATTTGTTTATTTAACATGGTTTAAACCAATAAGAAAATATTTTGAGTATCTAAGAAAACGAATAGTTTAGGAGGTGTATTAAGTGGCAAGACAATTACATCATAGAAAAAAAGATAATAAATATGCTTTATGGTCAACAGTAATAGATGATTATGTAACAACATGGGATACAAAAGAAAATATAAAACAATATTGGATAAATGAAAAAGTAGAAAAGGTAATTCAAGATGTTAACAAATGGATGGAAGAAATAGACAAGGAGGTGTTTTAGGTGAAAGAAAATAGTATAGAAGAAGATATGAAAATATTAGAAGGAATAATAAAAGGAGATGAAGATTGTATTAATACAATATACAGTCAAATGAAAGTAAAAAATGACAACGATGAAGATATACAATATTATAAAAAAGAAATACAAAGCATTAAAAATATAGTAGATAATTATTTAAAAGAAAAAGCAAGAGCAGATAAATTAGAAAAAGAATATAGTGCAATGTTGACAGAATCAGATGAAAATGAATGTGATTATAAAAGAGTATTAAAAGAGAATGAAGAATTAAATAAAAATTATAATTCTTTAATAGATAAAATAATCTTAAA
>CAKOWP010000029.1 GCA_934122385.1 uncultured Clostridia bacterium
AAAGCTGTTAAAGATGCAGAAGCACATGCTGAAGAAGATAAAAAGAAGAAAGAAGAAATCGAAGTTAAAAATAATGCAGAAAGTTTAGTTTATAACAGCGAAAAAACATTAAATGACTTAGGTGACAAAATTAGTGGAGAAGAAAAGGCTAAAGTTGAAACTGAAATTGATAATACTAAAAAAGCATTAGAAACAAACGATACAGAAAAAATCAAAGAGGCTACAGAAAAATTAACAAAAGTATTTTATGATATGTCAGAACAATTATATAAAAATGCAAATCCAAACGGAGCAGCAGGAGTAGATCCAAATGCAGCAACTGGTGCTGATAATGGTTCAGATGCCAATAATGGCGGAGACAATGGAAATGTTTATGATGCTGATTATAAAGTTGAAGATGACAATAAATAATTAAATCAAATGAAAAACGTCGTCTTACTTCGTTAAGTTCTGAAAAAAATCTTTCGATATACAAACGTATTATCTTAAGATTTTTTTCAAAACTTGCCTAGTAATACTTGTTTTTGATTCGATTTATAAAACATATGGAGGAAAAAATGGCTAATAAAAGAGATTATTATGAGGTTTTAGGTGTTAATAAAAATGCCACAGATGATGAATTAAAAAAAGCATATAGAAAAATGGCAAAAAAATATCATCCAGATGCAAACCCAGATAATAAAGAAGAAGCGGAAAAAAAGTTTAAAGAAGTTAATGAAGCATATGAAACACTTTCTAATCCTCAAAAAAGAAGAATGTATGATCAATTTGGAACAGCTGATCCACAAGGATTTGGAGGGGCTGGTGGTCCATTTGGAGGTGGAAATTATACATATTCTACTTCTGGATTTGATGGCTTTGGAGACTTTGGAGATTTAGGTGATATATTTTCTTCATTTTTTGGTGGTGGTTTTGGTGGTAGACAGTCTGCTAGAAAAAATAGTGGACCACGAAAAGGTGCAGATTTAAACTTAAATATGGATATTACATTTGAAGAGGCTTTTTTAGGTGTTGAAAAAGAAGTTGTAATAAACAGAAATGAGACTTGTGAACATTGTCATGGAACTGGTGCAAAACCTGGAACAAATCCAATAAAATGTCCAGATTGTCATGGAACAGGTCAAGTAACACAAGTTCAAAATACAATTCTAGGTCAAGTTCAAACAACCAGAACATGTGGAAAATGTCATGGAACTGGTGAAATCATTACAGAGGTTTGTGAAGTTTGTAAAGGTAAAGGATCTATAAGAAAACAACCAAAAATAAAAGTTAAAATTCCTGCAGGAATTGATGATAATCAAACTGTAGTATTAAGAGGAGAGGGTGAACCTGGTAGCAAAGGTGGACCTAAAGGAGATTTATATATTACATTAAGAATTAAAAAACATGGCATATTTACTAGAAAAGGTAATAATGTTTTATGTGATATTCCAATTACTATGACACAAGCTGCATTAGGCGCAGAACTTGAAATACCTATGGTTGATGGAAGTAAGGAAAAATATAAAATTCCAGAAGGTACTCAAACAGGTACAAGGTTTACTATTAGAAATAAGGGATTTAAATATGTAAATTCAACATCTGAAGGAGATTTTGTATTTACAGTTCAAGTTCAAACTCCTAAGAAATTAACTAAAGAACAAAGGGAATTGCTTGTTGAGCTTGCTAAAACAATGAATGAACAACCACCTGTTAAGAAAAAAGGAATTTTTGGGTAATGTTTAAAATTTTATAACTAAATATTATAAATATAAAAAATGAGATTAATTCAAAAGAGTTAATCTCATTTTTGCATTTAATAATCGATTTCTTCAATATCAACATCTGTTTTTAAATATTTTATAATATCTTCATCAGAAATATTAAGAACTTTTATAAGCTTTTTCAAAGTTTTAACAGTAGTTTTTGATTCGTTGTGTTCTAAACGTTGAAGATGTCTCCAACTGATATCTATTTTTTCGGCTAGTTCTTCTTGTGAAAAGCCATTTTTAACTCGATATTCTTTAATCATTTAATAGCCTCCATTAATAATTGTTGCGATAATTATGTCATAATTACTGTAAAAATAGTATGGTATAAATATCATAGAACTATAACAACAAAGTTAATTAATATTACAATACGGTTAATTATAATAATAAATAAGTAAAGAATTTTTTAATTAGTTAAATTTAAGGTTGCAGTTCAGTAATGGAAATCTCTGAAATACCTGTGAATGATATTTTTCATATTTTCTCAGGTTCCCTACATAATGTTAACAAATTCTAATGTAAATACTCTAACAATACCCGAAGGCAGGAACCTTTAGAGCATTTACTTAAGAATTTGTAACACTATTTTGGTCACATTCGAAATATATTCAAAATATCATTCACAGGTATTTCAGAGATTTTCATTACTGAACTGTAACAATTTAAGGTAACTTTTTTTGAGATTTATTGAGTTTTACTAGACAGAAAAACAAATAAAATGTATAATAGACAAAGAAAAACAAAAACTTTGGAGGAGCTAAATTAAATGAAAAAAGTACTATTCATATCAAGTACAGGAGGACATCTAAATGAACTATTACAGTTATCTCCTTTATTTGAAAAATATGATTATCATATAATAACAGAGAAAGACAAAGCAAATGAAAATCTAAAAGAAAAATACGGAAAAAAAATAGATTTTTTACCATATGGAACAAGAGCAAAACTATTTACATATATATTTAAATATTTTTATTTATGTTTAAAAACAATATATTTTTACTTTAAATTACGACCAAATGTAATAGTAACAACAGGGACACATACAGCGGGACCGATGTGTTATTTGGGAAAAATATTCGGAAGCAAAATAATATATATAGAAACATTTGCAAATAAAAATAAAAAGACTGCAACAGGAAGGCTGATTTATCCAATTGCTGATTTATTTATAGTTCAATGGGAAGAAATGTTAAAACTATATCCTAAAGCAGTATATGGAGGATCAATTTATTAATGTCATGTCGCTTTGGGGACGGTTCTGTTTGAGACATTTTTGTTAAAATAAAAAGCATCAAGTAATGTATTATAAGGATTTTTAGGATGTCTCATTTGGAACCGATGTCTCAAACAGAACCGTCCCCAAAGCGACAAAAATGAGAATGAGGAGAAAATTATGATACTAGTATTATTAGGAACGCAAAATAATAGTTTCCACAGGTTATTAGAAGAAGTGGAAAAAAACATAAAAGATAAAACAATAAACGAAGAAGTAATTGTACAAGCCGGATACACAAAATATCAAACACATAAAATGAGAGTAATTGATTTGATGTCAAAAGAACAATTAGAACAATTTCAGGATGAAGCAAGTTTGATAATAACACATGGCGGTGTTGGTTCAATAATATCTTCAATTGAAAAAGGAAAAAAAGTTATAGCTGTACCAAGAAAACATGAATATGGTGAACATGTAAATGATCATCAAATTCAAATTGTTAAAGATTTTAATGACAAAGGTTATATAATTGGAATTGAAAATGTTGAAGATTTAAAAGAGGCAATTATAAAATCAAAAATATTTGAACCTGTAAAATATCAACCGAATAATCAAAAAATGCTAAAAATAATAGAAAACTTTATAGAAAACATATAAAATGATTTAAGGAGTGTCCCAGAGTCCCTTTTAGAAGGGATTTTAAGGAACGTCCCTAAATCCCGAAAGGATAAAACATGAATGAGGATAGAATAATAAACCCAGCGTTAGAGGATATGGGGGAAGAGAGGCTAGAAAACACATTAAGACCTCAAACTTTAGATGAATATATTGGACAAGATAAAGTAAAAGAAAATATGAAAATTTATATAGAAGCCGCTAAAAAAAGAGGAGAGGCTTTAGACCATGTATTATTGTATGGCCCTCCAGGCCTTGGAAAAACCACACTTTCAAATATAATTGCAAATGAAATGGGGTCAAATATAAAAATTACATCTGGTCCAGCAATAGAAAGACCAGGAGATTTAGCATCTTTATTAACAAATTTAGCTGAAAATGACGTCCTTTTTATAGACGAAATTCATAGATTAAGCAAAAATGTTGAGGAGATATTATATCCAGCACTTGAAGATTACACAATAGACATAATGATAGGAAAAGGTCCAAGCGCAAGGTCAATTAGGTTGGATTTGCCTAAATTTACATTAATAGGTGCAACTACAAAAGCAGGTTCTTTAACAACACCATTAAGAGATAGATTTGGAATTGTAAATAGACTAGAATTGTATTCAGTTGAAAACTTAAAACAAATTGTAAAAAGGTCAGCAAAAATTTTAGGTGTAGATATAGATAATCAGGCAGCAGAAGAAATTGCAAGAAGGTCAAGGGGAACACCTAGAATTGCAAATAGGTTATTAAAAAGAGTTAGAGATTATGCAGCAGTTTTGGGCGATGGAGACATTGATTTAAAAATTGCAAAACATGCATTAAATAAACTTGAAATTGATGAATTAGGTTTGGATGAAATTGATAGAAAATTATTAGATACAATGATAGTCCAATATGCAGGTAGACCAGTTGGAATTGAAGCGTTAGCAGTAACAGTTGGGGAAGAAGTTGATACAATAGAAGATGTGTATGAACCATATTTGATTCAAATTGGCTTTATATCTAGAACTTTAAGAGGAAGAGTTGTGTTACCACCAGCATATAAACACCTAGGATATAATTATAATGGTGATATTGGACAACAGAGTTTTATTTAATAATATTGCATGTAAATTTATTTTATAATCTTGTATAAAACAAAGATATGGATGTGTAAAAAATTAATAGGAAAAATAATATGGGAACCAGAGAAAAAATAGGTATAAGGGGTATGAGATGGAAAAAATAAAAGAAAAAATAAAAGAGAAAAAATTTAAGTATATTTGCTTTTTTTGGAGTATTATAAGTATTCAATTTATCTTGGGAGGAAATTTACAAAGTAAAGGACATATATGTACAAGTAAATCACAAGTTTTATTAAACATTTTTATGTTTATATTTATGACAGTAATATTTATAGCATTACATTATAGTATATTAGAAATCTATAATAGAAAAAAAGTAATTAAAGAAAAAAAAGAAACAGTAGTAAAAAATAAGCAACAAGAAAAAAGTAAAGAGACTGTTTTTAATAAAGTTATAAATAAAATTAAAGGAACAAAATACAAGGGAATACTATATTTTTTAATTATATTTGTGTGTTGGATTCCAACAGTTTTAGCATTTTACCCTGCAATTGTAGCATATGATGGTGGAAATCAAATAATAGGATATTTATTTGAACATAAAATGATGCATCATCCAATACTAATTACTAAATTGTATTCTACATTTTATTTAATAGGAATTAAGTTAGAATCAGCAACAATTGGAATGTTTTTCTTTTCATTATTTCAAATGACATTTATGGCAGTTTCATTTTCAAATACTGTAGTGTTTATAGAAGAACAAACTAATAAAAAATGGGTACGAAATATTAGTATATTATTTTATGCATTATTTCCATATAACCAATTGTTTGCGATAACGACAACAAAAGATGTGATTTTTACTGGATTTGTATTAATTTTTTTAATAAATTTATATAGAAATTTAGATGAAAAATTTAAAATGATTGATTATGTATTTTTAATTTTAATTGGAGTTTTAATGTTACTTTCTAGAAATAACTCAATATATATGTTAGAGGTATCATTACCATTTGTTATAATAGTTCTTATAAAAGAAAAAAAGAAAATGCTAAAAATAGCTGCTTTATTTTTAATAATTATAATATCATATAAATGTGCGAATAAACTAATATATGAAAAAAACAATACTGAAACAATAAAAGCAAAATCAACAGAAGGAAATATGAGAACTTCAATTTTTACACAAGCAGTGGGTAGAACAGTCAGAGACAATAAAGATAAGTTGACATATGAAGAAAAGGAGAAAATATCTTATTATTTTAAAGATTATGAAATGATAGGAAAGGAATATGAACAGAATATAGCAGATAGTACTACAAAAATGATGAGTAGTATTAATAATAAAAAGGAATTTTTTGAATTTATTCTTGAATTAGGTAAAAAATACCCAATGTCATTTATTGAATCATTTTTTGATACAACAAGAGGTTTTTGGTATATATGTGATAAATCATTTAGTAATATTGAATTTTATCAGATGCCAGGTGCATTCGAGCTATATGATACAGGTATATTTAGAAGTGGAAAATATAGAATAGAACATAATAGTAAATTACCATTATTAAAAGAAGTTTATAATGTGTTATATTGCTATAATGGATACCAATGTATTCCAATATTGTATGTATTTTTACAACCAGGTATATACTTCTATTTTGCGTTAGCGTTTTTGCTATATGCAATTTACAAAAACGAAAAGAACACATTAGTAATTGCAATATTATTATTTGTATTTTATGCATCATGTTATATGGCAAATTGCTCAATAGTAAGATATATGTATCCAGTAATGGTAAGCACACCAATTATGTTAGCTTTAGTAGAAAAAAATAAAAAAGAGGAAGAGAATGAATAAAAAAAATATATTATTAGTTTTAAGCATATTTGTAATAATATTTTCAATTATCATAATAAAACCAATAACAGATTTAGACGAAATATGGAATTATAATACAGCAAGAGCAATATCAGAAGGGCTAGTACCATATAAAGATATAAGTATGATAACAACACCACTGTTACCAATGATTACAGCAATATTCTTGAAAATAATTGCAAATGAAGTAATTGTTTCAAGGATATTAGCAGCAATTTTATGGACAGGAATATTATTTACTACATATAAAATATTAAAAAAATTATTAAAAGAAGAAAATATATGTGTAATTTTAATAGCTATAATGGGATTTATTTGTAGAGATATATATTGCATAGATTACAATGTAACAGTACTTTTAATTTCATTAATTATTTTGTATAGCGAATTAAAAAACATAGAAAATGTTACAAAATTTCAAAATAAAAGAGATTTATTAATACGGAATATTAGCAGGACTAGCTATATGCACTAAACAAAGTATAGGAGCAACTCTTGCAATAATTGTTGTTGGATATAAATTATTATTTGTAGAAAATAAAGAACAATTTAAGGAATATATAAAAAGTGCAGGAATACGAATTTTAGGAATATTGATACCAGTAATATTTATGACAGTATATTTATTGATAACAAATTCATTAATAGATTTTATAAATTATGCAATATTGGGAATAAAAACATTTTCAAATAAAATTGCATACACAGGGTTATTACAAGATGATAATTTGGAAATACGAATATTATCTGTATTAATACCTGCTTCAATAATGCTAAATGCAATAATATTGCTTGTTGCAAGAATATTAAAAAGAGAAAATGATGAGTTCAAAAATATATTAACTATTTTAATATATAGTGTTTCAATTATTATAGTAATGTATCCAATATCAGATAAAATTCACTTTTTAATAGGAAGTTTTATTGCATTGATAGGGGTAATATATTTAATGTGTTTATTAGGGAAACGTCTGTATAAAAAAATAAGATATGCACAAAAATATAAAGTTTACAAAATAAGTACATTGTATATTCAAGTAGTTTTTTTGACTGTAATTGCAATTTTGGAAATAAGTAATTTGTACAATTATATAGGAATAGAAAAAAATGAGAGAATAGCCCATTATAAAAATATAGAAATAAGTGAAGGACTAGTAGAAAGAATTGACGAAATAGATGCGTATATTTCAGAACAAGAAAACAATGGAAAAAAAGTATATATATTAGATGCAGAAGCGGCAATATATATGATACCGCTAAATAAATACAACAAAGATTATGATATGTTTTTAAAAGGTAATATAGGCAAAGATGGTGAACAGGGACAGATAGAAAAAATACAAAATAGAAATGATAATGAGTTATATTTAATAAGAAATTCAAAGTTAAGAAGCAATTGGCAAACACCATTAAATGTGGTGAATTATGTAAGAAATAATTTAGAAAAAATAGGAGAAATAAGTATATATGAAATTTTTAAATAAAATACAGAATGCAATACAAAACAATAAAATAATTCAACTAATTTTATTATTTTTATTATCAACAATACTATTTAAAGATTACTTATCAATGCATTATGCAACAGATACATACAATGTGATAAATGCAGGATACTTAAAATATGCAATACATTATTCTTTTGTGGATGGAAGAATATTTGCTGGTGCATTAGAAGTAATAGCAAATTACATAAATATGCCTATAAATATATTGGTTGTGGGATTTACATTTATTGCGATATTTATATCATGTATTGCTGTTATAGTTTTAAGAGATATGGTTTTAGAAATAAAGAAAACAGAAAGTAAAAAAATAGGATTATTAATAACATTAATATCATATATAACAATATTTAATTTTATGTATGTAGAAAATATGTATTTTATAGAAAACTTAGTAATGTCAATAAGTGTATTAATGTACATATTATCAATACGTGAACTTGTAAGAAAAAACAAATTTTATTATTTAAAAGCAGTTGTATATGCTGTAATAGCAACATTTGCATATCAAGGAACAATTTGTGTGTTTTTATTATATGGATTTGTTTTTGGGCTTATAACTAGTAAAGGAAATTTAAAAGAATTTACTAAAAGCTTGGTGATAATATTTTCAATAGCTTTAGTATCATTTGCATTGAATGTTATTCAAATAAAAATAATAAGTGCTATTGTTGGAATTGAGCAACAAAGGCTTGGTGGAATAGACGATATGTTATTACAGCTAAAAGAAGTAATAATATGTTTTAAAAGAATGGTATTAAAAGATGTTATAATAAATACAAGTGGGTTGTTCCCAAAAGGATTATTAGTATATTTTATAACTGTAATTATGATAGTTTCAATGATATATGAAGCAAAATATCCTAAAGAAAATATTGTATTATTTTTAATACAAATAATAATTGCTACAATTGTTATTTCCACTGCAATGTGTATAATAAATTTGCTAGGTTATGACACAGGAAGAATTCATAATGAATTAGGAGCATTGTTAGGAATGATGCTTATATTTATATATTGTTGTAGTGATTTATTTACTAAAAATGTTACGATTTCAAGGATATTAAGTATTATATTTTTAATTTATTTTAGTTTAAATTGCATTAATACAATAAATATTTTGAATCAACATAAAGAGGTAAATAAAAGAGAAAAAGAATTTTGTCAAGGTTTAGAAGAATACATCGAACAATATGAAAAAGAAAATAATACAAAAGTTGTAGAAGCAAAATTTTATAAAAATTATGATGGAGACAAAGTTTATTTTGATGGTATATCTAATAAATCTGTTATAACATACAACGGGGTTTATTGTACATGGTCATCAATTGGAACAATTAATTTTTATACCAATAGAAAATTTGAGAGACAAATGATAGAATATGATGGAGAAAATAAAGAAATTATAGAAAAACATATGGAATTAAAAGACCAAGGGTATGATAATAATTTTTTAATAATAGATGGAATTTTATATTATAATGTTTTTGTATAAAAGCCAGTTGGAATATTTAGATTAGTTTTTGACCATAAAATATTAACAAAATGTAAGGAGGAATTTAAATGAAATTATTGATGCATACATGTTGTGCCCCTTGTAGTGTGTATTGTATAGATGCATTAAAAGAAGAAGGAATAGAACCAACAATATATTGGTATAACCCTAATATACACCCATATATGGAGTACAAAGCAAGGAGAGACACATTAAAGGAATATGCGGAAAGTTTGAATTTGAATGCAATATTTGAGGAAGACTATGGATTAGATGATTTTTGTAAAAATGTAGTAGGAGATTTACAAAATAGATGTAAAAATTATTGCTATCCAGTAAGACTAAGAAAAACATTTGAATATGCAAAAGAAAATGGTTATGATGCTGTTACAACAACACTTTTATATAGTATTTATCAAAATCATGATTTTATAAAAAAATATATGGAAAAGCTAAGTGAAGAGTTTGGAATAGAATTTTTATATAGAGATTTTAGAGTTGGTTTTAGAGAAGGACAAAATAAGGCTAGAGAATTAGGGTTATATATGCAAAAATATTGTGGTTGTATTTTTTCTGAAGAAGATAGATATTCAAAACAAATTAAGAGGGATAAACAATAAATGAAGATAAAAAGATATTTAGAAAAAAATAAAACAAACATATTAGAATTTGTAATAATATTAGCAATTACTTTAATAATTTTCATTCCGTTTTTAACAGGGCATTATGCAACAGACACTTATAATATAGCAAATATAGGATACAAAAATTATGCAATAAACTGGTCATTAAATGACGGAAGAATATTTATGGCAATAATAGGCTTAATAGCTGATAAAATAAACATATCAATAGAAGCATATGTATTTGTAACATTATTTTCAGCATTAATTATAGCATGTATAAGTGTATGTGTATTGAAAAAAGTAATAGAAAAATACAAAAAACCTAAAAATATATTACAAAATATAATTTTGGTGATTATAAGCTATGTAACAATTTTTAATTTTATGTATTTAGAAGATATGTATTTTGTTGAAAGCGTGGTTATGGCAACAAGTGTATTGCTATATGTAATTGCGGCGGATATACTTATAACGAAAAATAAAAATTGTATAATAAAAAGTTTGGTCTTAACTATATTAGGAATATTATGTTATCAAGGAACCATAGGAATATTATTTGCATTTGTGATTTTATTTACAATTTTGAAAAATAAAAATGATATAAAACAAATAATAATTGATTTGATAAAATCTGGAGTTATAGCGCTTGTTTCGGTATTACTTAATATTGGAACAGTTAAAATAGTAGGAAATTTAATGGGAATGGAGCAAACAAGACTAGGAAACTTATCAAATATTTTTAGAAATATTAGAACTATTTTTTTAAATTTGCCTAATATTTTGCAAGAAACTTGTAATCTATTTCCACGAAATGCTTTATTATTATTTTTAGGATTATTAACAGTTATAGTAATTTTATATGTAATGATTAATAAAAAATATAAAGAACATATTGTGATTAAATATTTTAGCATTGCATTGATAACAATTCTTGGTAGTTGTGTTACATATATTTTAACATTAACAAGTTTTTATACAGGTAGACTTAGAAATGCCTTAGGAGCGGTTGTTGGAATACTATTTTTATTTATATTTTCAGAAACAGATGTATTTGAAAAAATTCAAAAAAATAATAAGAAATTTATATTAGGGATGTTAACTATAACGACATTAATATCATATGTGATAATTGTAGTAATAAACTCTGAAAGTATAATGTTACAACATAAGAGAGTAAATAAATTGGAAAAAATTGAAGTAAATAAAATTGAACGATATATTGAAGAGTACGAGAATATTACAGGCATAAAGGTTACAAAAATTGCTAAGATAGTTGATACAGGAAATTTAGATAAATCATATTTTGAAGGTACAAAAAATAAAACATCATTCACTCATAATGCAATAAGGACAAGTTGGGCTGCAGATGGAGTTATAAATTTTTATACAAAAAGAAGATTGCAGACAACTAAAGATTTTTCAAAACAAGAATATAAAGAACTTAAAAATACTGAATCTGGATATTTGTGTATAGATGATATTTTATATGTAATGGTTTATATGTATTAAAATTATTAATATAAATTTATTGATGTAAATTTATTGAAAAGGCTAGATATTATTTTTGAAGGATGAGGTAAAATAAGTTTTATTAAAAAGGAGAAATAAAATAAAAGATGGAGAATATTAAAGAAGAATATAAAAAAGCAGTTAAATACTTTTTAGATAATAAATTATTTATAGTAGCAGTTATTTTAATAACAGTATTAAGTTTTGGCTTTACAATAACAAATTCATCTATTGGCATGGACGACACAGCATTTGATGTATATTATAAAAATAAAGAAATGTTATCAATAGGCAGATGGGGTTCATACATAATTTATCAAGTATTAAATATTTCAGAATTTGTACCATTCTGGATAGATTTCATTGCAAGTAGCGAAATAATGCTTACAGCGGTTTTGTGGTGTATATTTCTAAAGAAAAACATTGGAGAAAAACTATCAATTGGAGCATATATTGCATTTGCAACAGCATTTATATCTTTTCCAATAATAAATGAAATCTTTATATTTGAAAATTGTAATATTGCAGTTATGTTAGGAAGTTTTTTAGCGTCACTTGGAATTATGATGTTTTACGAAAATTATATAAATGTACATAAAAAAAGAATTTACTTTGTAAGTATTTTGACACTAACATTTGCATTATCAATGTACGAAGCATGTGTACAAATAATGCTAGTAGCTATATGTATAACAGCAATAATGATAATATATTTAAATAAAGATAAAAAAATAAAAGATATATTTAAATATCTTTTTGGTGCATTAGCAGTTGTAACAGGGGCAATTATTTTAAATACAATTATAGTTAAATTAATATATTTAATAGGTGTTGAATATTCAGCAGCAGCAGATAAAAGAGTTAGTTGGGGACGATACAATTTAATAGATAGCTTGGTAATGATTATCTATTATATAGTAGATGCACTTAAAAATATTCATAATTTTTCAGTAGTAGTATTTTTAGCAATTTCTGTAATAGGCTTATTTATAAGTGTATCACAGTCAGATAAAAAGAAAAATTGGATGATATTGTTGATATTTTTTGCGATGTTTTTATCAAATTTTGCAATAAGTATGATTCAATTAGGGTATGTTTATTATAGAACATGTACTTCATGGTCATTATATGTTGCAATAATAGTCATGACTTTTTACAAATTATTAAGTAATCATAAAATAACCAAAATATTGGCAGGAGTAGCAATTTGTATATTGGTTTTACAACAGTCAAGAATGCTAAATCAATTATTTTATAATGATTATATGAGATATCAAAAAGATTTACACATAGCATATGATTTGATATACAGTTTACAAGAAAACTATGATACAACTAAACCATTGGTAATAACAGGAGATATATACAGAGGAATGAATAAATATGCATCACAGTCTAATAGTATATCAGTTCTTTGGTGGGGCAAAAAATCATTTGGAGTAAAAGGAAGTGAATTTGTAAAATTTTTGAATTCATTAGGCTATAAATTTAGAATTCCAACAAATGAAGAAGTTGAAAAAGGAAAGCAAGAAGCTGAAAATATGAGTAGATATCCACAAGAGGGTTCTATTAAAGAATTAGAAGATTGTATTGTTATTAATTTTTAGGGATTGGGAGACGGGTCTCGAAATCCCTAAAAATTCAGAAAATAAAAAAAGGGATTGGGGGACGGGTCTCGAAATCCCTAAAAATTTAGGAGGATAAAATTTTGAAAAAACTAGTATTGATAGACGGAAATAGTATAATGAATAGAGCATTTTATGGAATAATGGGTAGCAAAGCATTGACAACAAAAGATGGAAAATACACAAATGCTATTTATGGATTTTTAGCAATTTTATTTAAATTGTTAGAAGATGAAAAGCCTGATTATATAGGCGTAACATTTGATTTAAAGGCTCCAACTGCAAGACACAAAATGTATGAAGGGTATAAAGCAAATAGAAAAGGGATGCCAACAGAACTTGCAGAGCAAATGCCAATTATAAAAGATGTTCTAAGAGCTATGAATATTGATATAATTGAAAAAGAAGGTTATGAAGGTGATGATGTAATTGGAACACTTTCTAGATATGGGGAGCAAAAAGGTCTTGAGGTTGTAATACTTTCAGGAGATAGAGATACATTCCAATTAGCAACAGATAATGTAAGAATAAACATTCCTAGAACAAAAGGTGGAAAAACTGAAACAGAAATATTCAATAGAGAGAAAGTAAAAGAGGTCTATGGAATTGAGCCAAAGCAATTAATAGAAGTTAAAGGTTTGCAAGGTGATACATCTGATAATATTCCTGGAGTACCTGGAATAGGTGAAAAAACAGCACTTTCTTTAGTTCAAAAGTATGAAACAATTGATAATTTGTATAAAAAATTAGAATCTGGAGAAGCAGATGTAAAAGGAAAACAAAAAGAAAAACTAGAGCAAAATAAAGATTTAGCATATCTTTCAAGAACATTAGGAGAGATTAATACTAAAGTTCCTATTGAAGATACTTTGGAAGAATTAAAACTTGAAGAATGGGACAAACCAAAGGTTTTGGAACTATTTAAAGAGTTGAATTTTAAAAGATATATAGATAGATTTAATTTGCAAAATGAAGCCGGAAACGGAGATAATTCTGGTGAAGAAGAAAGTGTAGAAAATCAATATAAGGTAGTAGAAAAATCAATAGAAGAAATAAAATCAATTATAGAAAAACAAGGAAAAATGATTTTTTATATGGAAACTGAAAAAGATAATGACGAAGATAAAATTATAAAGGAAAAAATAACAGGAATTTCAATTTTCAATTCTTCTGAAAATGAAGCATATTATATAGATATAAAAAATGGTGAAAAAATTCAAGAATTAAAAGAAATTTTTGAAAATGATAAAATACTAAAAATTGGTATAGATTTGGGAAGAGTTTATATACTATTAAGACAAGAGGGAATAGACTTTAAGGGGATAAATTATGATGTAAGTATTGCTGCATACATTTTAAACCCAACAAATAACAAACTAAAATTAAATGATTTGGCAGAACAATATTTGGAAATAGATGTTAATGAAATTTTAGGAGATTCAAAATCATCAAAAGTAGAACAAATCAATTTATTTGATGCAATGCAAGGTGCGGGACTATCTGGTTCAAATGAAGAAAAGTCAGAAGAAGAAAAAATAAAAGAAGAACAGGAAAAGGCTCAAAAAGTTGAAGAAAAAAAATGTACATTATATGCATATGTAATTTATAAGTTACAAGAAATCACAATGAAAAAACTGGAAGAAATAAATGCAGTAGATTTATTTAATAATATAGATATGCCAACAGTAACAGTTCTTGCAAATATGCAATGGAATGGTATGTATGCAGATTTAGAGGAACTTAATAAATTTGGAAATCAATTAAAAGAACAACTAGAAGTAAAAACAAAAATGATATATGAAATGGCTGGAGAAGAATTTAATATAAACTCAACAAAACAATTAGGTGAAATATTATTTGAAAAAATGAAATTGCCAGTTGTAAAGAAAACAAAAAGTGGATATTCAACAGATGTAGATGTATTAGAAAAATTAAAATCGGAAGACCCAATAATATCAGAAATATTAGATTATAGACAATTAATGAAATTAAACTCAACATATGTTGAGGGGCTAAAGCCATATATCAACCCAAAAACAAAAAGAATACACTCATTTTTTCATCAAACAATAACAGCAACAGGAAGAATAAGTTCAACAGAACCAAACTTGCAAAACATCCCAACAAGATTTGAGTTAGGAAAACAAGTTAGAAAAATATTTAAACCAGAACAAGGGAAAGTTTACATTGATGCCGATTATTCACAAATCGAATTAAGAGTGTTGGCACATATGTCAGAAGACACACATATGGTTCAAGCTTTCAAAGATGGAGAAGACATTCACAGACAAGCAGCATCAAAGGTATTTAAAACACCGATGGAAGAAGTAACAAAAGAACAAAGAAGTAATGCAAAAGCAGTAAACTTCGGAATTGTTTATGGAATAAGTGATTTTGGACTAGGAGAGCAACTAGGAATATCAAGAAAAATAGCAAAACAATATATAGAAGAATATTTGCAAGAATATGCTGGAATAAAGAACTTTATGGATGATATGAAAGAAAAAGCAAAAGAAACTGGATATGTAGAAACACTATTTAATAGAAGAAGATATATTCCAGAATTAAAATCAAATAATTATATGGTAAGACAATTTGGAGAAAGAGCTGCAATGAACACACCAATACAAGGAACAGCAGCAGACATTATGAAAATTGCTATGATAAATGTGTATAAAAAGTTGATAGAAGAAAAATTAGATGCTAAAATAGTTTTACAGGTTCATGATGAAATGATGATAGAAGCACCTTTAGCAGAAGCAGAAAAAGTGAAAGAAATTGTTAAAACAGAAATGGAAAGTGCAATAAAACTTAATGTGCCATTAATTGCGGAAGTTTCTGAAGCAGAAAATTGGTACGAATGTAAATGATTTTTGACCATCGGGTTCGACCATTGGGGACGTTCTGGATTTGGTTTTCGACCATTGGGGACGTTCTTAAATTGGTTGAATTAATGAAAGAATGTTTTTAGATACTAAATTATTTCAACCAATTTAAGAACGTCCCCAATGGTCGA
>CAKOWP010000030.1 GCA_934122385.1 uncultured Clostridia bacterium
CACATACCACAGTCTACTAAGAATTTTTTTCCTGCTGCTTCTACTAAATAGTTTGAACCTGTTACTGTTTTTGTAGCTCCTAAAAATGTAATTTTCATAAATTTCCTCCTTTTTCAACCAATGGGGCGTTCTTTCGATCAATAGGGCGTTCTTTCAACCAATGGGGACGTTCTTAAATTGGTTGAAATAATAAATATATATTAATTAAAAAATAGTTAAAAATTTTCAACCAATTTAAGAACGTCCCCATTGGTTGAAAGAACGCCCTATTGGTCGAAAGAACGTCCCCATTGGTCGAATTTCAAATTAAAAAGCATTATGCCCAAATTGGCCTTTTTTTGTTAAGCTTTATTTCAAGCTCTTCCGGCTTGTTAATTTCCACTTTTTCTTCAAAAATATTTTCATCAAATATTTGTAGAAAATATTTATCTTTTTCTTTAGTTATTTTTAAATATGCATCTATCAAGTTGATAATTCTAACTTTAAAAATATTTTTTAATATATCATAATTAGTTTCTGAATTATTTGATATTCTCTCTATTGCTTTCAAATCAATTGCTTTATCAATTATTTTTTCTGATACTTCATTTATTAGTTTCTTTAATTTTTCTACTTCACATATTTTCTTTTGATAATCATAAGGCAATAATAAGTAATATCTAAAATCAAATATGATTTTTTCTATTTCTTGCTTTGTTTCTGCCTTTGTAATTTTATTTTTTATCATATTTAAAAATGTCTTTTGAAATTCAATTTTTTGTTTTTCTAGTTCTTTGTCTTGTGTTTCATCATTTAGAATTTCCAAATATTTATATTTTTCTTCTTTTTCTTTTTGATAATTTACAAAGTTTTGAGGATTTAAAATTTTATTTAATTCTTCTATTTCCTTGTAACATTCTTCTTTTTCTTGTTGCATTATTTTAGATAAGATTCTCATACTAAATATCTTTTTTTCTAATGGTAAATCTTCATTTCTAGTTTTATATTCTTCTTGTAATAATTCTTTGTCACTAATTGTTGTATCTATTTTTTTGATTTTTTCTGATAGCTCTAATTTTCTTTCTGATGTTTTTTCTATAAATCTTTCTTTATCTTGAAATTTTTGTAGTTCTTCATGTATTTTTTCTTTACATTCTAACATTTCTTGTTTTTTTTCATTATTAAATTTTGCACTTAATAATATTGAAATTTTTGAAATTTGTTCTGTTATTTTTTCTTTATTTTTCTTTCCATATAGATTTTCTAATCTTTCTTTAAATAAATCGTAATAATCAATTATATACTCATTATTTTTTACCCATTTTTCTAAAAATTCATTTCCAACCAATATCCTTAGGTTTTGATATATCAAATTATGTTCTATACTTTCTATTTCCTGTTGTATTGTTGTCCATGAATATCCATTAAAATCTCTTAATGGTTCCACTGTATCTATATTATTTCCAACATTTATAAGGTCTGATAAAGTTTCATTTATTAAAAAGTATTCATCTTTTATTATTTTATCCCTTTTTCCTATTTTACTAATTGCATACAATATTTTTCTTTCGATAGGATATGCAATTATTTCATTTTTTTCTTTATTTATTATATATGTTTTGTTATTGGGAATTTGATTTTCTTTATCACTCATTTTTATTATTTTAATTGAATTACAATTATTTTTTATAATTTCTAGAATGTTAGATATGTATTCTTCTTTATTTTCTACATTTTTTTTTACTGTTTGATAATCTTTATATGATGCCTCTACTTTATATAAAATGCTTAGGAGTGTACTTTTTACATTTTCACCAAATTGCTTTTCTTCTAGTATTTTTTCAAGTTCATTATTATAGTCTTTTTTTACTAGTTTTTCTAATAAATTCTTTTTTTTCTGTAACATTATACCCTCCTTTCTTTTTTGTCTCATTGGGGACGGTTCTGTTTGAGACATCGGTTCCTTTTGAGACATACTTATTTTTCTCATTATATAGCCACTTTCAGCAATGTCTATTTTTATGACAATGTCTCAAACAGAACCGTCCCCAATGAGACATTTTTATTCTTCTACTTCTTCTTGTGGTGGTGTTCCCATCTTTAATTCGTCAAGTCTTTCTTTTGACATTAAAACTTCTCTTGGTTTGCTTCCTTGATATCCAGAGATAATACCTCTTTCTTCCATTTGGTCTATAATTCTTCCTGCACGAGCATATCCAACTTTAAATCTTCTTTGTATAAATGATGTTGATGCTGTTCCTTGTTCTACAACTGCATCTATTGCATCCATTAAAAATGGGTCTGTTTCGTCGTCTTCTGCTTGTTCTTGCATTAATTCTTTTTCAGTTTTATTGTTGTTTTCTATTGTTTCTAATATGTCTTCACTATAATTTGCTGTTCCGTTTTGCTTTACGAAACCAACAATTTTTTCAACTTCTTCGTCTGATACAAATGCACCTTGAACTCTGACTGGTTTTGGAAATCCTGTTGGGAAGAATAGCATATCACCTTTTCCTAATAGTTTTTCAGCACCTACAGAGTCTAATATAGTTCTTGAGTCAACTTGTGAAGATACTGCAAATGCTATTCTTGATGGTACATTTGCTTTGATTAGACCTGTGATTACGTCTACTGATGGTCTTTGTGTTGCAATTACCAAGTGCATTCCTGCTGCTCTTGCTTTTTGTGCTAATCTACATATTGCCTCTTCAACATCTTTTGCAGCAACCATCATTAAATCTGCTAACTCGTCTACTATTATAACTATTTGTGGTAAAGTTCCTTGTCCTTCTTCTTTTTCAATTGCTTTGTTATATCCTTTGATGTCTCTTACACCTTTAGCTGCAAATAAATTGTATCTGTTGTCCATTTCTTGTACGGCCCAAGCTAGTGCACCAGCAGCCTTTTTAGGGTCTGTTACAACTGGTATTAATAAATGTGGTATTCCATTATATACTGATAATTCAACTACTTTAGGGTCTACCATTACCATTTTTACTTCACTTGGTTTTGCATTGTATATAATACTTGAAATTATTGTATTTATACACACACTCTTTCCTGAACCTGTTGAGCCAGCAATTAATACGTGTGGCATTTTTGCTATATCTGCTAATTGGATATTTCCTGCAACGTCTTTTCCAAGTGCTACTGTTAATTTTGATTTATTATTTTGAAATTCTTCACTTTCTAATACTTCTCTTAAGTGAACAGCTTCTTTTTCTTTATTTGGAACTTCAATTCCAACTGCTTGTTTTCCTGGAATTGGTGCTTCAATTCTTATTGTTTCAGCCGCTAAATTAAGTGCAATGTCATCTGCTAAATTGGCTATTTTACTAACTCTTACACCTTCTGCTGGTTTTAATTCATATCTTGTTATTGCAGGTCCTACAGATACATTTTCAACCTTTGCTGATACACCAAAACTATATAATGTTTTTTGCAATTTTGTAGCAGTATCAGTTAAGGCTTTTGCCCCACCTTTTAATTTTTTCTTATCAGGCTTACTTAATAACTCAATAGGTGGATATTCATAATTTTCGTCTTCAACAACCATTGCATGTTCTAATTGTAAAACTTCTTTTGTTTTATCTTCTTTCTTTTCCTCTTCTTGTCTAAACAAATTATTTTCAATAACATCTGGTTGTGTTGTTTGAGCTTTCTTAGTTTCTTTTGTTAATGGAGTTAAATCGTCATTTTTGTGGTCATATTTTTTTCTACCTTTTTTATCCTCTTCGTCTAATATTCTACCACCAAAATTAATTTTTATCTGTTCTCCAACATCTTCTTCATCTAAAGCTTCTCTTCTTGCTTGTTCCTTTTGTAATTCTTTAGCTTTTCTTTTATTTTCTAGCATTTCCTGTCTTGACTCTTGTTTTGTTTTTTGTTTTTCCTCTTTAATTTGTTGTTTTCTTTCTAGTCTTTCTTCTCTTTCCTCTTCTGTTTTTTCAACAAAATTATTTATTATTTCTGATATATTAATTCCAAATGTAAAAACAGCAAGCATTACAACAACACCAACGCATAATATTATTGCACCTATTGGGCTTAACAATTTTGCAAGTGGAACTGCAAGTATTGCACCTAAGGCTCCTCCGCCTTTATCCTGCATTCCCAAACTATACGCATCTTTTACAATAGTATTCATATTTTTATCAAGGACTGTCATCTCACCAGAATTTATTTCCCAAGCACTCATTAATATTGCTATACTTATTAATAATACCGCATATTGCGTTAATTTCGATGTAAGATATTCGTCATCATCTAACGCCATCTTAATTCCAACAGCAAACGTTCCTATTGGTAAAATATATTTTATAATTCCCATCATTCCACCTAGAATCTCGTTTAATTTTATTCCAACAATTCCAGATTTTCCATATATTAAAACACATAATAATATACTTAATATTATCAATGCAACAATTGCTAAATCAATATTTGATGCTCTTTTTTTTGCTTTTTTATTATTCTTCCTCTTAGTTCTTCTTTTAGCCATATTCTCCCTCCAAAAATTTTTATTTTTATATAAATAACCACTTATTACAATTGCTTTGAAATTTAATAATATATTATTTTGAAATACCGCGTAAGCGACCAAACGAACACTAGTGAGTGCGACTGGAGCAATCTACATACTAGTATTTTTAATATGGAGATTGCGACACCAAGGTATAAGAAACAATATATTATTAAATTTTAAATGTACGAATTTTTCATCCTATAATAAAAAGGGAAAAAAGTCCAACCACCTTTCCCTTTTATTTTAACTCTTTTCTACTATTTTGAACTGTTTTTAATGTATCCTCTATTGACATTTCCATTAATTTCAAAGCTTCAGAAATATTATTTTCCAAGCCACCCAATGTTTGTGTTAACACATCTTCTGTATGTGCCAATAATCCATCAGCATATTCTTTTGTTCCATTTGAAATCTCTCTTGATCTTTCATTTGCATTTTCAATAATTTCTTTCTTTTGCTCATACGCTTTTCTAGTAATTTCATGTTCATCTATCATTGAAATAATTCTATTTTCTGCTTCTTTCACGATTCCATCAGCTTCTTTTTGAGCTTCAACCAATATACGTTGTCTTTCTTCTTTTACCCATTTTGCTTGTTTTAACTCATCTGGAAGTTTTAGTCTTATCTCTTTTATTAAGTCTAAAATTTCATCTTTATCCACAATTCCTTTACCTGAAAATGGTAGATTTCTACTCCTTTCAATTATATCCTCTAAATTTTCTAGTAGTTCAAATATTTCCATCGGTTTTACCCCTTTCCAATTTTTAAAAAGATTAATATCGCTCTGCCATATTTTCTTTTATCTGTTATTTTGATTTCTATTTTTTCTAACTCTCTTAATATTTTTTCTTCTTCATCTGTTTCTATAATAATTGTTGAATCTTCACTAACTAGCCCGTTTTCTAAAATAATATTTACTGCATTTATAGCAAAATCTGATTTATATGGTGGATCTATGTATATAATATCAGCTTGTTCTTTTATTTTAGTTTTTAGTAATAGTTCATAATCTAAGTTATATAATTCAACTTTTTCTTTTAAATGTGTTTTTTCAATATTTTTGTTTATTATGTTTATTGCTTGTTTTGATTTGTCACATAATATAACTCTTTTGGCTCCTCTGCTTGCTGCTTCTAGCCCTATTGCTCCACTGCCTGAAAACAAGTCTATAAATATTGAATTTTGCACTTCGTTTTGTATTATATTGAACATTGATTCTTTTACTCTGTCTAATGTTGGCCTTGTTGTTTCTCCTTCTAAAGTAAAAAGTTTTGTTCCTCTTGCTGTTCCACTTATTATTCTCATTTTGCTTTTTCTCCTATGCTATAATTTTATCGTTTTTTTTGTCAATGTCAATAGTATTAACAAAATTGTAATATAGATTTAATAGTTCTGTAATATTGTCCCAATTTTGTAATATTTTTCGTCAAAAAAAAGTAAAAAAAAATTGGAGTATATGTCTCCAATTCCCATTTTTTAATCTTCTTTATTAATATCTTTAATAAGCTCTAATTGTGAAATCAATAAAGATTCCATTTTAGCTTTATATATATCAAATTGTTTTTTTACATCATCTAATTCTTTTTGTCTTATTACGATTTCATTATTCAATTCATCAACTTGTTTTTGAGCATTTGCTTTTGCTTCATCAACAATTTGGTCTGCTTTTTGTTTTGCCACATTTTTTACTTCTTCAGCTGTTGTTTGTGCCATTACTAAAGTATTTTGTAAAGTTGATTCAATAGTTTTATATTGAACTAAACTTTTATTTAGTTCATCAACTTTTGCTCTTAATTCATTTACTTCTTTATAGTTTTTAGTATAGTCTACTGTTAACTCATCTAAAAAATCATCAACTTCTTCTACACTATATCCATTTACCATTTGTTTTGAAAATCTTTTATTTTCTATATCTAAAGGTGTTATCATTTTCTTCCTCCTAAATAGTAAAATATCAAATCACTAGTTATTTACATTATTATTTTTTAACCATGATACAGATAATTTATTTTTTATTTCTTCTCTTGCCATTTCATTTGTTATTTCATAATTTGATGGTGCAACTAAAAAGATTGAATTAGATACTTTTTGAATATATCCATCTAATGCATATACTCCACCACTAATAAAGTCTACAATTCTTCTAGCAACATCTTTGTTTACATATTCTAGATTTACAATTACAGATTTTTTCTCTTTTAAAAAGCTACAAATTTCATCTGATTGTTCAAATGTTGTTGGTTGTGATATAACCATTTTAATAGCTTGGCTTTGTGCTTGTGGCATATTTACTACTTTATTATTATTTTTTCTTCCGAATATTTTTTTGTCTTCTACTTCTTCCTCATTGTTATCATAGTCATAAATGTTTTCTTCATCATATTCATCTGGTTCTGCTGTATCCATTCCAAACAAATCCCATACCTTATTCATTAATGCTCCTGACATAAAAAAACCTCCTAAAAATTCTTTTGCATTTTCTAATTTACTCTAGTATCTACTTTTTTTTTGTGATTGTCAATACTTTTTCGAAATGTAATATATTTTTAATATTTTTGTAATATTCTTGTAATATTTATTGTACTTTACTCAAATCTGGATTTAATACAACTTCGTCATATATTGATAGTTTTCTCATATTGATAATTTCATCTGTTGTATATCCTAATTCCTTCAATTCATCTGTACTATAATTAGAAACTATAGAATATTTGTCATTTTTTCTTGTTACTTCTACTAATATTTTGTCTAAATATCCCGCTCTATTTCTAACAACATAATTAAGTCCATTTTCTTCCACTATAGCTTGATTTGGTACTTTTAATCCTGTATCACTCCACCATATCAAATCAAAAGAAATCTTTCTATAATTGGCAAGTTCACTTATCTGCTTATCTATTTCTAAAATTATTAATGTTTCATTTTCGTTTTCTTGTGATATATATGCTATTTTTGCATTTATAATTTTTGTATTTGATAATCTAACTTGTACACTATCTTTTACTTTTGCATTTTTTGCCTTTTCCGAATTTGATATTGTTGCAATATAGCAATTTGAACTGTCAATTACTTTTCCACATTCGTCATTTGTTGCTATTAATTGACCAGTTTTTAAGTTTAAATTCTCTAAAAATTCTTTACTTAATGTTGAAAAGTTATTAGGTGTTAATGTTTCTTCTAAGCCATCAACTTTATATGATACAATTCCACTTGATGGAGCTTTTATATATTCTGCACCTGAATTCAACTGTTCTTCTAGTTTAGCTCTTTGATTATATAATTGTTTTAAATAGCTTCCAGATGCACTACTTTCTCCAGATATTTTTGCTTTTTTTGTTACCAAATTCATTATTTGTTTTTTATATTCTGCAATTTTTGATATATCTGTTGTTTTGTTTAATAGTTGTACCTTTTCGTCTATTTGATTTTCTAATAATTTTATATCAGACAATTTTAGTGAAGTTTCAAGTCCCGCTTGTTTTGTTAATGCCTCTTGAATTTTTGTATCTAAATCAGCAATTTGCTCTTTTAGTTTTTCTTCATTTTTGCTGTAATATCTATAAATCGAATCACCTTTTGCAGTTTTTTCACCTTCGTTTTTGATTCTTTCCATTCCATTTTTATAATTATTACCTTTTACAACTTGCTCATTTCTTATTACATATCCAATATCTGTTTCTTCCAAGTATAATGTTCCTTTATCGACTGTAACTTTGTCTGTAGGCTGTTTTACTAACATATATACCGCATACATCAAATATAATATTATTAAAATAATACTTATGTATATTATAATTCTTTTTTTATTTGTTTCTTTTCCCTTTTTCAATTTATTCCCTCCAAAATAATATTGATATTATTTTGTATATCATTTGTTCCGTCTAGCCATATTGTTTGTTTATTTTTTCTAAACCATGTTAATTGTCTTTTAGCATATCTTCTTGTTTCTAATTTAATTTTTTCTATCATTTCTTCTTTTGTGTAAATGCCATTCAAATAATCGACAACTTCTTTGTACCCAAGGCCTTGCATGGCTGTTGGAAATTTGTCATATTTGTTAAGAATTTCTTTTACTTCTTCAATTAATCCTTGCTCAACCATTATATCAACTCTTTTGTTTATCCTTTGATATAAAATTTCTCTGTCCCAATTTATCGCAAATACTCTGTAATCGTATTCTACTGGATTTTTTCTTGATTCTTTTTCTTGTTCTGTTTTTGTTTTTCCTGTTGAATTATATATTTCTAAAACTCTCATAATTCTTTTTTTATCATTTTGACTGATTTTTTTCATTGCCTCTGGGTCTATTTCTACTGCTTTTTTATATAGTTCTTCTAATCCTTGTTCTTCTGCTATTTTTTCTAATTTTTTTCTATATTCTTCGTCTAATTTGATGTCATTATACTCTATTTCATATATCAAGCTATCTACATATAAGCCTGTTCCACCAACAATTATAGGTGTTTTTCCTTTATTTATTATTTCTTTTATTGCATTTTTTGCATCTTGTTTATATTGTGCTACACTATATCTATCTTCTGGAGAAACAAAATCTAAAAGATAGTGTTTTATTTCTCCCATTTCTTGCTTTGTTGGTTTTGCAGTTCCTATATCCATATCTTTATATATTTGCATTGAGTCTGCTGATACTATTTCACCATTTATTTTTTTTGCAAGTTCTATTGAAAGCGCTGTTTTTCCTGATGCTGTTGGTCCACATATTACTATTACTTTGTGCTTTTCGTTCATTCTTTTCATTCCTTCCTCAAATTACAAATCTTATAAAGATTTCAACTTTGTCATGCTTAAAATTATAATTTTCAGCCTTTTAAAATTTTCTCATTTTTAAAATTCCTTGTTGTAAATTTCCTAGATAAATACTTTCAAAAATTAATAGCGTTACTATTATAATCAGAAGAATTATAATGCTTCTTTTTAATTTTTCTTCTTCTATTTCTTTGCTTTTTATTTTTTCAATTTTCTTAAAAGAATATGGCAATAAAATATATCCATTTACTATAGCAAACAATAAAACAAATACTGTTCTAATTATTTTCATGGCTTCTTTGTTATCATATTGAATTCCTATTTTTGATATTGCATATATTATAAATGTTAGCAAATATATTAATACCAAACCAATTATAATATATTTTATTTTTTCTTTTTTATCTATGTTTCCTAAACTATTCCAACTCCATCCTAGTAAAACTAGAAATAGTATTGCTATTATTATTAATATTACTGCCATTTCAAATCTAATTCCTTTCGCAATTTTATAATCTGGTTAAAATTCAACCTTCTTACTTTTTTATTTTCTTGCAAATTTTCTTTCAATATCGTATTTTGTCATTTTTATTGCTGTTGGTCTTCCATGTGGGCAAGTAAATGGATTTGGTAATTCTAATAATTTATCCATTAAACTTTCTACTTCTTCTTTTGTCAAAACCATATTTGCTTTTACCGCTGCTTTACATGCTACTGTTGCTATAAATTTTTCTTCTTTTTCTTGTTTTGCTGTTCTTGCTACTGTATTTATCTCATCTAAAGTTTCCAAAAACAATTCTTTGTTGTCTAAGTCTATACAAACTGTTGGAACACCTGTTAATTTTATTGTATTTTCCCCAAATTCTTCTAGGCTAAATCCAGCGTTTTTAAACATGTCCATATTATCTCTTGCAATTTCCATTTCTTTATGTGTCAATGTTATTACATCTGGTATTAATAGCATTTGTGAATCTTTTGATAAATCACTATAATAGTTATTTTTTACCTTTTCATACATTATTCTTTCATGTGCTGCGTGTTGGTCTATTATGTACATTTCTTTGTCCATTTCTATAATTATATATGTATTAAATGCTATTCCTATAAATTTATAAACTGGCTTTTTGTATTCTTCACTTTCTTCAAATACTGATATGTTGTCTTTTATTAAATCAACTGCTGTATTTTTAGGTGTTTCCGCTTCTTCTTTAGTATCTGCAATAACTGGTTTTGTTCCGAATAATTTTTCATACATTGTGTTAAAATCTTCTGTTGTTTTGTCTTCATATTGCAAGTTTTCTAACTCTTTGATTTGTTCTGTTATTTTTTCTAATTTTTCTTCAGCTTCGCTTTTATTTTCTGTTTTTATTTCTTCTGATTTATTATCATTTACTTCATTTTGTTGTTCATTTTCATTATTTTCTTGTTGTTCGTTCTTATTATTTTCTTGTTGTTCGTTTTCATTAATATTTTGCTCAACTTGATTATTCACTTGTTGCTCATTTTGATTTAATTCTTTATTTTCAATTGTATTGTCTACTTGAAAATTTTTATTTTCTTCTGCTATTTGTTCAAATTTTTCATTAATATCTTCTTCAATATTTTCTGTTTCAGCTGGTTTTTGACTGTTTTCATTATCTGTTGTTTCAGTCGAATTTGAGTTAATTGTTTCTTCTTGTTTTTTCATTTGAACATAGTTATCGTTTAATTTGATACTTGGATTTTCTTCAACTTGTTTTTGTAAATCCTGTTGCATTTTTCTAAGTTGTTCAAGTACATCTGCAGTATTTACAGGTCCACCTAAACCTACATTTGTTTTTATTTTACTTTCTTGATCATTGTATTGTTCAATTTTTTTAGTCTCATTTTTTCTAAAGTCAAATAATCCTTTTGATTCTTGTTTTTCAGTATTTTCTTGCCTATCTAGCTCTTTTGGTTTTTCGGTATTTGCAACCAATTCATTTTCTAGTAATGTATTTTTTATTGCATGATATATTGACTGAAAAATTCTACTTTCGTCTTCAAACCTTACTTCCAATTTTGCTGGATGAACATTTACATCTACTTTTGCTGGATTCATCGTTATGTTTAAAATAACAAATCCAAATTTTCCGATAGGAATTAGTCCTTTGAAAGCTTGTTCTGTTGCTGCTGTCAACACTTTATCTTTTATAAATCTTTTATTTACAAAGAATAATTGATTTGACCTATTTGACCTTGCTATTTCTGGTTTTCCTATAACACCATTAACTTGTATATCTTCAAATGTATATTCTACTGGTAAAATTCCTGTAGCAACATCTTTTCCATATATACTGTAAATTACACTTTTTATATCACCATTTCCATTTGTTTGTATTACTGTCTTTCCTGTATTTATTAATTTTATTGCTATATTAGGATTTACTAATGCTATTCTTGTTATTGCGTCTTCTACATATCCTGATTCTGTATAGTCCTTCTTTAAGAATTTATATCTTACTGGTGTATTAAAAAATAAATTTCTTACAGTTATAGATGTTCCTGTTTGGCATCCTACTTCTTGTTTATCTAATATATTTCCTGCTTCTACAACTATTTTATATCCTGTGTCTTGTGCTTCTGTTTTTGATATCATTTCTACATTTGCTATTGCTGCTATACTTGCTAACGCTTCACCTCTAAATCCCATAGATGTTACTACATCTAAATCTTCTGCTTTTCTAATTTTACTAGTTGCATGTCTTTCAAATGCAATTTCTAAGTCGTCTGGCGCTATTCCTTTTCCGTTATCTGTTACTTTTATGTATGATATTCCCCCATTTTTTATTTCTACTGTTATATTGTTTGCTCCTGCATCTATTGAGTTTTCCACCATTTCTTTTATTACTGAAGCTGGTCTTTCTATAACTTCACCAGCTGCTATTTTATTTATTGTTAAGTCATCTAGTAATACTATGTTTCCCATTTACTTGACCTCCATTTTTTATTTATGCTTATTATATCATTACTTTTTTTATTTTGTATAGTATTTTTAAATTTTTTTCTAATTTTATTATGATAAAAAGCTTACCAAAATTTGATAAGCTTTTATTTTAAATTTTTATTTATTTTCTTCTGCCTTTATCTTTTCTAAATCTGCATCAAACATAGATGTACAAATATAAGTTGATATTAAATAAACTCCTAATACAAATGGAATTGTAAACTTACCAACTGGCATTCTTGTAATAGCCATAATTCCAAGTAAAACCAATTGTGCTAAAACTATAATAACACCTGATTTTACTAAAACTTTTAAAGAATTTAATTTGTAATATCTGATTGCTAAATATACTAGAACAATTACTGTAGCTATTATAAATGGCGTTATATAAGGTTTTAGTATATCTCTACCTCTAACATGAGCAATGTTTTCAATTGTAACATTTTCAGCTGTTAATTCTGTTCCATATTTTTCATTAACTTTTGAAATCAAATTTGCTTTTTGTTCTTCTGTTATTTCTGTTGTTGTTATACTTACTGCATCTTTATATACTTCTATTGCTTGAATCATTACTGGTTGTTTTCCAAATACTTCACTTGTTATGCTTTTTATATCTTTTTCTTCAAATTCTTTTCCTATATTAAGTTCGACTTTTTGGCTATCTTGATATTTTAATTCAAATGCTATTCCTTTTGTTGCTATCATAATAGTTCCTAATATCAATATTATAGCAACTAATGCTATTAAAATTTTTGTTTCTTTTTGTTTCATAATTTATACCTCACCTTCATTTTGTTCTGCTTAGTTTATCTTAATTTAAAATTATTTATAAATTTATTTTATTTACTTTCTTTTATTTTAAGTAAATTTCTTGTTACAACTGCATTGTATATTGCAATTATTACTAGTCCCCAGAATGATATCATTCCAAAACTGTTAATAGGTACCCATTTTCCGAAACAAAATACTATTGCTATAATGCAAATTGGTAATATTCTATTAAAGAATTTTACATATGTTTCTGTTGTAGCTTTTCCAACCACATTTTCAACTTCTTCTTTGTTTTGTTTATTTATATTTTTTAGTAACATTGTTGTGAATATATAATCTAATATTAACATTACAACAATTCCACATATTGATTCAATTGATATTGTTACATTTGTGTATCTTACTAATAAAGCATATATTGCAACTAAACCTATAAATGAAATTCCTGCTAATAATCCGTTTGTTTTATATTGTGCTATTAAAACAACTATTCCTATAACTGAAATTACTGCTACAGCTATTGCTATATTACGCAAATCTTGCTCTGTTATATCTGATAATATATATTGATTTTTTTCTAAGTCATATTTTACTGGTAAATTTCCACTATCTAATACTGTTGCAACATTTTGTGCTTGTGTTATATATCCATTTAATGTTGATGTATCTGATGTTGCACTTCCTACTGATAACTGTATTTTTCCAGTTGTAATTGCTTCATCAAAACTTGTTGACATTAATTCTTCGTCATCAATTTTCATTGTTATTTTCTTTCCTGTTGTTGATGTGCTATCAGTTGTTGTATTTTCTGTATTAGTTGTATTTTCTGTGTTTGTTGCTTCTTCTGAATTTTCATTTGATGTATTTTCTTCTGTTTCGTTTTCGACAGTGTTATTCTCTGTTGTATTATTTTCAGATTTTACATATGTTTTGCTTATATCTTCTAGTTTTTTCTTTCCATCTTTATTAAAAGCTATTTCCAAATATACTGATTTTCCTGACGATGTTGTGTTATATAATACACTTGAAGACTCTATATCATCATTATTCATTAATACTTCTTTTGTTTCACTATCTGATATTTCGAATTTTCCTACTGTAGTCAAATTACTTACTATAGTGTCTGTATTTGAACCTTCTGGTACTTCTATAATCATTTCTCCTGTTGCTTTATTTAAAGCAATATTATATTCTTGTACATCTAATTTTTTTAATCTTTTCTCTATTACTTTTTTTGCTTTATTATAGTTTTCTTCTGTTTTTGTTTCGTCAGAATTTTCTGAATTTAAAGCTAATTTTATTGTTCTTGCTCCATTTAATTCCATTGAATATGTGTAGTTTTTAACTATATTTGCCATTTGATTTTTGTTTTGTTTATATATTCCAAAAAATCCTACCATAGACACTAAAACAATTAGTAATATAATTGTTAATATCTTTATTGTTTTCATTACATTTTTTCTTTCTTTTTTCATTTTACAAATCCCTCACTTTGCTCGTTTATTGTCGTCCAAAATCTTTTAATTTTGTATTCCAACTATTTAAATTTTTGTTTAATATTTATTTAGTATTATAATAATTTTGTATCATTTATTATTAGTTCAAACCATATTTTCAAATATTTTGCCGCATATTTGCACATCATTGTTCTTTCCATAAATATTTCAAAATAGTCTAATACTGGGCATATTTTTGTATCTATTGTTAAATTTAGTTTTATTTTTCTTTCTTTTTCATCCATGATTAAATCTGCATTTGTTACGGCATAATTTACTCTATCGTGAATATCAAATGTTGATAAATTTTTGTTCACCACCCTATCTCTGTGTACGTCTGATTTGTCTGCTAATATTAGCGCAGCTGATATGTCACTTACCGCCGTTCCTGTTTTTTCGTCATGGTTTCCTATTGCCATCATTATTTCTGTTATTTCTTCTATTGGCATTCCCATTTCTTTTAAAATGTTGTATGCAAGTATTGCTCCTGTGTGTGCATGGTCTACTCTGTTTACACAGTTTCCTATGTCATGCATATACCCAGCAATTCTTGTTAGCTCAACTGTTCTTTCTGGATAGCCTAATTTTTCTAGTATATCTCCTGCTCTTTTTGATACTATTGATATGTGTCTGTGTCCATGTTCTGTGTATCCTATTGCGTTTAGTTGCTTTTGCGCTCCTCTTATTAGAGCGTCTAACTCTTGATTTTCTTTAATATCTTTTAAAGTTATCATTTGTTCCCTCCTTTTGTCTTTATAGATTTTATATTAATTTAGTAAAAATATCAACTGTTTTTTGTGAATTTTTGATATTAATTTTAATATCAAAAATTTGTAATATATTTTTTAGTAATTTTCAAGAAATTTTTAGGGAAATATTGAAATATTATGTAAAATATGTTATTATATTATCGATATTAATAGTGATATCAGTAATCAGTCAATATTTGCAAATGCAAGGAGGTCTATTTATGAAACGGAAATTTGAAATTCCAAAAATGAGCACTGAAGAAATTGCTCATTGGTATGCTACTATTAAACCCATCGTAAATCATGATACATATCTTAGAAAACTTTCAACTAAAGAATTGCAAACAGTTGCATATATATGGCTCAATGAACCAACAGATTATGCAGATAAAGTTGATTTTTCAAAGCTGTCAGTTCTAGAAGATAGAAAAATGCTTCATGGCTGGGGATATTATGGCTTTTTTAAACCTAGTGTAGGTGAAATCATTCGTCAGATACCCAAAGAATATCTAAAAAAGGTTGTTGCTTTTGAAATAATTGATGGTGCTATTGCAATGAATAGCACATTCATCGATGAACTTAATGCAGGTTTTCATGTATCCATTGTGCGTTTATATCAGATTAAAGATGATACAAATGAGGTAGCACATCAAATAACTAAATATCCTACGAATAATGACAAAATACCTGTTGGAATTACAGAAGAACAATTTAATGAGTTATTTTCATTGGGGTTCTATAATAAATGTTGGGGTGGGTAAAAAAACTCCAACATTTTTTAAAAAAGTATAGCACTTATCTTAAATAC
>CAKOWP010000031.1 GCA_934122385.1 uncultured Clostridia bacterium
TTCATAGAATGTTCACCATCACCTGCACCTATTATATTGTGAATTTCGTCAATAACTAAAATGATATTTCCGTATTCTTTACATTCGTCAATAATACCTTTCATTCTAGACTCAAATTGACCTCTAAATTGAGTTCCAGCAATAACTGCAGTCATATCTAGAAGATAAACCTCTTTATTTAAAAGCTTTGCAGGAACATTTTGATTTGCAATTTTTATAGCTAATCCTTGAGCTATTGCAGTTTTACCAACACCAGGCTCACCAATTAAACAAGGATTGTTTTTAGAACGTCTATTTAAAATTTGAATTACCCTTTGGATTTCTTTATCTCTACCAATAACAATGTCTAATTCATTATTTTTTGCTTTATTTGTAAGGTTAGTACCATAAGTATCTAAGTATTTTTTCTTTTTACTTGTTTTTACATTTTTCTTTTTATCATTTTTTATTTGTTTCTTACCATTTTCTTGTTTTTCTGAATTTTCGTTATTTACATTTTTCTGAGCAAACATATTTGAAAATATTGACCCTAAAGGGATTGCAGCACCTGCAATTTTTGGTTTTTCTTCATCTATGTCTTCATCATCTTCTTCATCGTCGTTTAAAGCACCAAAAGTAATAGCGCCATCGATATTTTCTAAATTGCTAATATCTAAATTTTCAGCAAAATCTTTGAATATGTTTTCTAATTGTTTATTCATATCTGCAAAATTAATTTTATCTTTTGATAATAAATCTTGTTGCTTTGCTAATACTTCTGTTGCATCTATTCCTTTTTTCTTAGCACAGTCATAGCATAAGCCTTCCATTGTGCTTTTTCCATTATCTATTTTTTCATAAAAAAGTATTGCTGGATTTTTCTTACATTCTGAACATATCATAACTTTCTAATTCCTCATTTCTTAATTTTTTTAATATTATATATAATACCTCAAAATTAAGAAATAGTCAACTTTTATAAAATAAGAAAAATTATGTCGAACAATATCATAAAATGCGATGAAAAGCGCTAGAAATCAATAAAAAACTATTGAAAAATTATGTTAAATATGTTATTATAAAAAAGTAACTTTTAAACAAAGCACACAAGGAGGTAAAAAATGATAACATTTAAGTGGCTCAGAGGAGGAACATTTCAGGTTTTAAAAGACGGAGAAGGAATTGGAGTATTTAATCCTTCTACAAAAAAAGACAGCAAAGTTTCATTTGATTCAAAATTCATAGGCGATAAGGAAAAAGAAAAAAATAAAATCGTAAATGTCTTCTTCGAGAGCATGGCTACAGCGTAATTTACCGCAGGTCTTCCTTTTTTGGGAGACCTTTTTTCTTATAATTAAATTTAAAAATATTGACCATAACTTATAAAAAATGTTATACTAAAAAAGAACTCGAATAATTGAATAGATAACACTATAAAAATAAAATAATTACAATTTTAGATATGACTTGTGAAAGAAAGGAAATCAAAAATGAATGTAGTATTACCAGAAAAGGAAAAAATACCAAAACAAAGAATAATAATATATGTAACAATAATGATAATCTGTATAATATCAATAGCAGTAGTAATAGGAGTGCAAGTACTTGGAAACGACATAGTAGACAACATATTTGGAATAAACAAAATAACAAAAAGAAGTGAGGAAGAAGAAGCAGAACTAAAAACAAATTTTGAAAATATATTTGATAACAATACAGAATACAAAGACGAATATCAAACATCAAAAATAGAAGACGATAAAGAAATAATATATACAGATTATAGCAAACAAGAAAAAACAGACAATTATGAAATGAATGTAAATTTACCATATATAAATATAGAAAATGAAGATGCAAAAAAATTTAATAAAGAAATAGAAAGTACATTTAAAGAAAAAGCAGAAGAAATAACAAAAAGCACAAATAAAAATATAATTTATACAGTAAAATATAAAGCAACAATTGAAAAAAATATAATGTCATTAATAATATACTCTGATTTAAAACAAGAAACAAGTGCACAAAGAGTCATAATTCAAACATTTAATTATGATTTACAAAACAATAAAGAACTAACATTAGAAGACACAATGGAAAATTACAAATTAAAAAAGAATGAAGTGCAAGACAAGATAAATAAAGACATAAAAGAAGAACAAAGAAAAGCAGAAGAACTTAAAAATTTAGGATATAATATCTTTACGAGAGATACAGAAAGTGACATTTACAAAGTAGAAAACATAACAGAATATTTTATATATAACAATAATATTTATATTATATTTGCATATGGAAATAACAAAATTACAAGTGAAATGGATTTAGTAATAATTTAAAAGAAGCAAACGTTAAACTTGCTTCTTTTTTTGAAAATAAAAGGGGATGTTTTTTTATTTGAGTCAGATAACTTCCTGACTATGTTGATATTATAATAATGAATTTTGTCCATTGTGTGAATTAAAAGTGAAGAATTTATTAATTATTAAATTCTTCACCTTGCAAAAGTTTATATATATTTTATCAAAAGTTAAGGTTGTTCACCTAAAGTTAAAGTAAGTTCTTTTTCAGAACCATCTCTATTAATTTTTAATTTTATCGTATCACCAATTTGATGAGAATTTTTTATTTCGTTTAGTTCATCCATTGATTTTATTGATTTTCCGTCTGCTTCTATAATCACATCTCCAGCTTTTAAACCACCTTTTTCAGCAGAAGAAAAATCTTCTACAGATTTAACATAGACACCAACAACTAAATTATATTTTTTAGCAGTAGTTTCATCTAAATCAATACCAGAAATACCTATAAAAGGTCTCTTTACTTTACTATATTGAATCAATTGAGAAGTAATATCAGTTGTAGAATTGATAGGAATAGCAAAACCAATTCCCTCAATACCTGTACCAGATAATTTCAAAGTATTAATACCGATAACTTTACCTTCACTATTAACCAATGCACCACCACTATTACCAGAGTTTATAGCAGCGTCAGTTTGGATACAAGTATAAGTCTTACCATCTGAATCTGTTATTTTTCTATTTACAGCACTAATAATACCAGTTGTAACAGTACTTGTCATATTTACAGGATTTCCAACAGCCATTGCAAACTCACCAACTTTTACATCATCAGAATCAGCAAATTCAGCTTTTGTTAAACCAGATTTTTCAATTTTAATAACAGCCAAATCAGTTTGTTCATCTTGACCAACTATTTTTGCTTCATATTCAGTCTCATCATTAAATAATGTTACAGTAACTTTTGTTGCTTCTGAAATTTGATAATATGAATTTGATTCTGAAGAACTTGAAGATACAACATGATTATTTGTTAAAATATATCCGTCTTCACTAATTATAATTCCAGAACCAGAAGCAGTTGCAGCAGAAGAATTACTTCTACCAAAAATAGAAGTAGAATTTACAGTATATTCTATTTTGATTCCTACTATTGATGGCAAAATCTTATTCGCTGCATATACAGAAGTATCTGAATAGTTCTCTAAAGAAGTTTGTTTTACATATCCATCAGACTGTGTTGAAGTATTATTTGATGTACTTATAGAAGAATTACCTGTATTACCTATAAGTTTTGTTCTGATTGAAGGAACACCGAAACAAGTTCCTATTACAACAGAACAACCAACAACACCACTAACAAAAGGTAGCATTACACTTTTTCCAAAACCAGATTTGTTCTTTTTAGTCTTATTATAAGATGTTGAACCTGTTACTGGTATAGCTTTAAATTTTTGATTATTTTGTTCGTTTTCATCCATTTTTTAATTACCTCCTAAATGAAATGATTTTATATTTATATAATAACCTAATTCTATATAAGAATACAAGAGCTTTGTGAAATTTGTGTGAAAAAAATGTAGTTATTAAATGTTTTTTATGATATAAAAGATGTCTTTTTTCTATTTTAAAAAATCTCTTGATTTAAAATAAAGAATTATAGTATAATAAGAAAAAAATCCTTGGAGGAAATGAAAATGAAAAGAAATAATGGAATAACAATGGTAGCATTAATTATAACAATAATATTAATATTGATTTTAGCAGGAATACCAATAGGAGTAGGAAGCAAAGTAATAAAACAATCAGAATTAGAAAATTTAAAAACAAATATGATGTTAATAAAAGTAAAAGGAAAAGAATATGTAGAAAATGCAAACTTTAATTTAGGAACAACATTTGATAAAATAACAGACGAAAACGAAAAAAATAGCAGAATAGAAAAAGCAAAAGAAAAATTAAAGGGAGAAGAAGTTACAAGTTCAAACGAATTAGACGAAAAAATGGGAATAACAGAATCTCAATTTCAAGAAGATAAATCAAACTTGATTTTTTACTATAAACTATCAACACAAGACTTAGAAAATATGGGAATTTCAAAAGTGGAGTCTGATTCAAAGAATGGATTTTACATTATCAAATATGATGTAAAAAATGCACAAATAGATATTTACAACGAAAAAGGTTTTGAAAATCAAGATAAAACATACTACACATTAAATGAAATAGAAAATTTAAAAATATAAAAGCAGAACTAATAAAATATGAATTTTAAGAATACAAAAATATGTAATAAAAAGAAATTATACAAAGAGGAAAAAGAAATGAAAGAAAAAGAAGAAGAAAGATTAACAAATCTAAAAGAAATAGAAAAAGAATTACACACAAAAGGATTTAAAAATATATGTGGAATAGACGAAGCGGGAAGAGGACCATTAGCTGGTCCTGTTGTTGTTGCAGGAGTAATAATGCCAGAAGGCTCAATGATAGAGGGAGTTAACGACTCTAAAAAAGTTTCTGAAAAGAAAAGAGAGTTATTGTATGATAAAATAATTGAAGAAGCAATTAGCTATTCTGTTGCCATAATCGGACAAGATGTAATTGATGATATAAATATTTTAAATGCAACAAAAAGTGGAGTTACAAGTGTTGTTAAAGGTTTAGATGTAAGACCAGACTTGATTATAATAGATGCTCTTCAACATATAGATACAGATGGAGTACCATATGAATCAATAATTAAAGGTGATGCAAAATGTTATTCAATTGCAGCTGCATCAATTATTGCAAAAGTTACAAGGGATAGAATTATGAGAGAGTGGGATAGTGTGTATCCTCAATATGGTTTTGCACAACATAAAGGTTATGGAACAGCAAAACATATTGCTGCAATTAAGGAGTATGGATTGTGTCCAATTCATAGAAGAAGTTTTACGGGACATTTTATTTAATATATTCCAAAAGTAAAATTGTATTTAAAATATAATGATTTCCATAAATTTATTTAAGCAATTCTAATATTGCTCAAATCACATTTCAAATTCTCAAAACATATATATTTATGAAGAAAATTTAATATTTAAAAAATAGAATTATAAATAAGAAAGGTCGTAAATTTATGAATATTCTAGAAATAATAGAAAAGAAAAGAGAAAAGCAAGAGTTAACAAAAGAAGAAATTGAATATTTTGTAAAAGGCTATGTAGATGGAGAAGTTGCAGACTATCAAGCTGCAGCATTAGTAATGGCAATATTTTTAAATGGAATGACAAAACAAGAGACAACAAATTTAACAATAGCAATGGCACATTCAGGAGAGATATTAGATCTATCAAAATTAAATAAAACAATAGTTGACAAGCATTCAACAGGAGGAGTAGGAGACAAAGTATCAATATGTTTATTACCACTAGTAGCATCACTTGGAGTACCAGTTGCAAAAATGTCAGGGAGAGGACTAGGATTTACAGGTGGAACAGTCGACAAAATGCAATCAATACCAGGATACAAAACAGACATAGATATAAACAATTTTGTAAAAAATGTGGAAAACGTTGGTATAAGTATGATCTCACAAACTATGAACTTAGCACCAGCAGATAAAAAATTGTATGCGTTAAGAGATAGTATAGCATGTGTTGAAAGCATACCACTAATTGCATCAAGCATAATGAGTAAAAAAATAGCAAGTGGAGCAGAAAAAATCGTATTAGATGTAACCGTTGGAAAAGGTGCATTTATGAAAAACATGGAAAATGCAGAATTGTTAGCAAATGAAATGATAGAAATAGGAAAACTTGCAAATAGAGAAACAGTATGTGTTTTAACAAATATGAATGAACCACTTGGGTATGCAGTAGGGAATAATTTGGAAGTAATAGAAGCTATAAAATTTTTAAAAGGAGAAATGCCAGAAGACCTAAAACAAGTAGTATTGGAACTTGGAGCATATATGATAAAACTTGCAGGACTTGGAGAAAGTCTAGAAGAAAATAAAAACAAAATGCTAGAAAATATATCAAATGAAAAGGCCTTAAACAAATTTATAGAAATGGTCGAGAACCAAGGAGGAGATAGTTCATATTTAAAAGACACAAATAAATTTGAAAAAGCAAAAATAATTAAACCAATTATTGCAAAACAGGATGGATATATACAAGAAATAAATGCTGAAGAAGTGGGAAAAGTAGCTTGTGGACTTGGAGCAGGAAGAGTAAAAAAAGAGGATAGCATCGATTATACTGTAGGAATTATTTTGAATAAAAAAGTTGCTGACAAAGTAACAACAGGAGATATTTTAGGATATATTCACGCAAATAATCAAGAAAAATCTGAAGAGGCGGAAATAAAACTAACAGAAATAATAAAAATAAGTAATAATAAAATTGAAAAAGAGCCAACAATTTTTGGTATTTGTAAATAAATTGTTGAAATTAAATATAATTTAGTGCTATAATGTCTTTATGGGGACGGTTCTGTTTGAGACATCGGTTCCAAATGAGACATTATTACCCAAAATGAAGTCATCACAAAAAGTACATAAAAACTTTGAAAGACAAAAAAGGAGTGAAATATCATGAAAAATAATAAAGAGAAAAAAATAAAAAACAAAGAACAAAAGAAATATGATAAAGGACAAGTATTTGTAAAAATAATGGCAGGAATCCTATCATTATTAATGATTTTATCAGTAGCAGGTTCATTAATATTTTCTTTAATTTAAAAATCAACAACATTATTATAGAATAATCAGAAAAATAGTAACAATAAAAAATGAAAACATACATAGTTGAAGTAAAAAAAATAATCTCAAAATTTGAGAGAAGGTGTAATATGGAAAAAAGTATAAGTAATAGCTGGATAAATTTTTATAATGAAAATATATTAAAAGGATTTCAAAACCTAAGTGAAAATCCATTCACATTATTTACAACAATATTGGACATAGTCATAGTTTTATTTCTATTATATTGTTTTGTAAAGATGGTAAAAGGGTCTAGAGCGTGGCAATTAATAAAAGGAATAGCATTTCTAATAATTGCAACATGGCTTAGTGGATTATTAAATTTGAAAATATTAAACTCAATTTTAACAGGAATAATGAATTGGGGAGTAATAGCAATAATTGTAATATTCCAACCAGAGTTGAGAAGAGGGTTAGAACAATTAGGAACAAATAAATTTACAAAGTTTTTTGGGTTAGATAGTGATGTGGCAACAAAAACAAAAGAAGATATTTATAAAGTTGTTATAGCAGCAACAGAACTTTCCAAAACTAAAACAGGAGCATTAATAGTACTAGAAAGAGATATAAATATTCAAGATATAATTGCAACAGGAGTTCCAATGGATTCTGAGGTATCACCACAATTATTGGTAAACATATTTGTACCAAAAACACCATTGCATGATGGAGCAGTTGTTATAAGTAATAACAAAATTGCAGCAGCAGCGTGTGTTTTACCACTTGCAGACGACCCAGATATAGCAAAAGAATTAGGAACAAGACATAGAGCTGCAATAGGAATTTCAAAAGAATCTGACAGTATAGTAGTTGTTGTATCAGAAGAAACAGGCAAAATATCTGTAGCAAAAGATGGAACTTTAATTGCTGATGTTAGAGAAGATGTTTTGAAAAAAATCTTGATTAGTAATGTTGTTACAAAAAGATTTGCACAGAAAAAAACAGTAAAAAATAATAAATTCGAAAATATAAAAAAGAGATTCATCAGTAAATCAAAATCAGAAAATAAAGAAGAAACAAAAGAAAATGAAAACAAATAACAAAAGTCGCTTAAAAGGCGGCTTTTATAAAATTTTAAAAGTGAAGAGTATGTGAAGGATGAACAATTATTACAAATTTATCTGTGTGCAGAAAAAATTTATGTTTTCCTCATTTCTTTAGACAAAATACATATGTTGAGAAAGGAATATTACAAAAAATGAGAAATATAAAATTAACAATAGAATATGACGGAAAAGATTTTAATGGATGGCAAAAACAACCAACAAAGTTGAATATTCAAGGAACAATAGAACAGGCTATAAAAATAGTAACAGGTGAAGATGTGGACTTAATGGCATCAGGCAGAACAGATGCTGGAGTTCACGCATTTGGACAAGTTGCAAACTTTAAAACAAATTCAAATATTCCAATTGAAAAAATGCCAATTGCCATAAACTCAAACTTAAAAAAATCAATAAGAATTATATCTGCAGAAGAAGTTGACGAGAGATTTCATAGTAGATTAACATGCAAACGTAAAACATATAGATATGTTATAAATAATTCTGAATTTTCTTCAGCAATATACAGAAATATAGAAACTCACATACCACAAAAATTAGACGTAGAAAAAATGAAACAGGCAGCAAAATACTTTGAGGGAGAACACGACTTTAAAGCATTTAAGGCAAGCGGGACAAGCAGTAAAAGCAGTGTAAGAACAATTTATAAAGCAAGGGTTTATGAGATGCCAAATAACAGAATTTACATTGAATTAACAGGAAATGGATTTTTGTATAATATGGTTAGAATTATTGCTGGTACATTAGTTGATGTTGGAACAGGAAAAATACAGCCTGAATATATAGAAAAAATAATTGAGTCTAAAGACAGAAGCTTGGCTGGAAAAACATTGCAACCAAATGGGTTGTATCTATTAGAAGTAAATTATGAATAATAATTAAATTTGTATAAAATAGTAAAAAAGCAATTTTATTAATACAACATTTTCTTCAAAATTAAGATAAAAATATTAAAAGACTAGAACTAATAATTATAAAAAGTTCTGGTCTTTTAATCGTCATCTAATTCGTCAAACAATGGGCTATCATAAAAGTCCTTTAGTTTTATATCAAGCCCCCTACATATTCTAAGTATAGTCAATGTTTTTGGATTTACAAATTTCTTGTTAACAATTCCTTCAAGTGTTGATTGTGTAATTCCACATATTGTTGATAATTTGTTTATTGTAATATCTCTTTCATTGCAAAGTTCAACTATGCGATAGCTAACAGCAGAAATTAAAGTCATTTTTTCACCTTCTTATAAAAAAAGTATAACAAAAAATTTGATATAAGATTAACTGTTGACAGGTGACAATAAAAAAAGTTATATAGTAAAATATTTGAGAGAAATATAAAAAACAAAGGAGAAAGAGGATGAAAAAATTTAAAATTACAAGAGAAATAAATGAAGAAAATGCTATAACATTAGTTGCTCTAACAGTAACAATTATTATTTTACTAATATTATCAGGAATAGCAATAGCAACATTAGGCGGAGAAAATGGTTTATTTGCAAGAGTAAAACAAGCAAAAAAGGCACATGTGCAATCAGAAATGCAAGAACAATTGACGCTAGCATTAAATGAATTACAGGTGGATAAAGAAGGAAAAGCGAGTTTAGATGATGTAACACAAGACTGGATAAATACAGTAATTTCAAGTGATTATAGTCCAACAATAAAAGAAGATGCATCATTAGACGGGAAAATGGTGGTAATGAATAAAAATGACATTACAGGCAGGTTTATAGTAAACCAGAAGTTAGAAATAAGCAAAACAGAATTTGATATAAGTACATTAGAATTTGAGTATGAAACAGAAAAAATAGAAAATGGAAAAGTAAAAATACTTATAAAAATAACAGATAAAGTAAATGGACTTAAACGAGTAGATTATCCAGAAGCAAGTAAAGATTCAATAATAATGGAAAATAGAAAAATACCATTAGGAATAGATTATTATGTAGAATTAGGAAAAGAATATAAATTTGTAATAACAACTGGAGATGGAAATAAAACAGAAAAAACAATAAAAATAGATGACTATTTTTATAATGTAACAAAAACATTAGCAGAAAATACAGTAATAGATAATAATGCAACAAAAGCAGCATATAACAAAACATATGAGGCAACAGTATCAACAGAAGGAAATTATGCAATAACAGGTATAACAGTAACAATGGGCGGACAAGCAGTAACAACATCTGGAAATAATGTAGTTGATATAAATACAGGAAAAATAAAAATAGAGAAAGTTACAGGAAATATAGATATAAAAGTAACAACAAAAGAGATAAAAATACAATACACAGCAATAGCAGTAAGTAAAAGTAGTAGTGCAAATAATACAAGTTCAGAAAAAGAAAATTCAATAGAAAAGGGAACAACATTGTATATAAATTTAATAGCAACAGTAGAAGGCAATAGATGTACAGTATCTTTAAAATCAGATAATTCAAAATCAATACCATATCCAGTAACATCAAATGGAAAATATACATTTAAAGTAAGTGGAACATATAATGGAAAAACAATAAGTGAAGATAAGGAAGTAACAGTAAATCAATATATGTCAGTACAAGGAGTAGTACAATATGATGCAGGAAATTGGACACAAGCAGAAATACAAGCATTACAAAGTAAGAATTTATATAATATAAATAAATCAAAAACAGCAAGTACTACAACTGGATTAGACTTTACATTTGGAGGATTTACATATGAAGGAGATACAGCGAACAAATCAGATATAGATAATGGAAATATAATTACAAGTAGAAACCAAAGTGTAACACCACAAAGTGGATGGGGAACACCAAAATATTCAGGATGGCAAATATTAGAAAGTAAAGAAGAAAATGGAAAAACATATGTAACAAAAATAACACATGCAGGAAGTCCAGAGAATTTTGTATATTATTGGAATAAAAGTTATGATGCATATAGAGCAGAATATATATTGTCAGGAGGGCAAAGACATACAGGTTATAGTACATATCAACCAAGAGATTGGAGTATGTATAAAGATAAAACTTTAGATAAAAATGGATATATAAGTGATGTACATGCAATAACATATGATGAGGCATATAAGATAACTAAAAGCAAAAATTCAACTACTGGAACAAGAAATACAGGAGCATATTATTGGCTTGCCTCTACCTATTTATATCAAGGAAATGTTTATGTTTGGAGAGTATATAATGATGGGAAAATTCACTATGGTGAAATTGACGGAAAAACGCACTATTGCTGGGGAGTACGCCCCGTAGTTTCTATGACATCTGGAGTCTACATAAAGACAGGAACAGGAACAGAGGCAGATCCATATATATTGGGAAAAGATTAAAAAAATAAATGTCGAATTTTGCGATGAAAAAATGTTGCAAAGTTCGGCATTTTGTTGTATTATAAAGACACTTTAATTTTATTCAAATCAATTAATTCAAAGATTTAAAATCAAAGAAAAATCCAAAATGAATTAAAAAAATACGAAAGTAGGTGATTAAAAAATACATATAAACTTATAAATAAATGTTGACAAAAACAAAAATAAATATTATAATGAAGGAGATGAAATTAATATAGAAAAGTTTACATATAAAGAATATATAAAATACACACCAGTATTTGAAAAACTTTGGGAAATAATTGATGAAAATAATAATCAGAATTATTATGCTGAATTGCAAGAACCAAAAGCAAAATATGAAAGAATGAGTTCAAAAGCAAATATTCAGGAGAAAGAAATAAATCAAGAGCATGATAAAATATTTAGAACAATATTAGATAAAAAAGAAAATGCAGCTTTAATAATAAATAAAGCAATAAATGCAAAAATAGAAATAAAAGACATAGAAAAATATAAAAATAGTTTTGTAAATAAAGTATTTCAAAATAGAGAAGCAGATATAGTATACAAAATGAAAGACAAAAACATATTTTTCTTAATAGAACATCAAACGAAAATTGATTATTCAATGCCATTTAGAATATTAGAATATGAAGTAGCAATAATGAAAAGTGCAATTGATATGAATAAAATTAAAACTAAAAATTATAAACTACCATTAGTAATTTCAATAGTGTTATATACCGGAAATAGAAAATGGAATGCAGCAGAGTATTTACAAAAAAGCCAAGAAACATTAAGAAATATAAAAGAAGATGTTGGAAAATATAATTTAATAGATGTTAATAATTTAACAGAAAAGGAATTACTAGAAGACGATACATTTATAACAAAAATGATGTTAATTGAAAAAAGTAAAAGCAAAGAAGAAATTATAGAAACATTAGAAAAAATAATAGAAAAAACAAAAGAAAATGATAAGGATATTTTAATAAGAACAATAAAACTAATCTTAAAAGAAAAGATAGGAGAACAAGAAGTAGAAAGGTTAATAAATAAAATAGAAGGAGGTAATAAAGAAATGTTAGCAGTACTTGATATGATAAGAAGAGAAAATCAGATGTATATTGATATGGGAAGAAAAGAAGGCAAAATACAAGGAATTAAAGAAATAGCTAAAAAATTATTAAGCAAAAATATATCAAAAGAAGAAATATCAGAGATTACAGGACTAGATGAGACCGAAATTGAGAGAATTGCAAGGAAAAACGAAAAATAGCAGTTTAACAAGTAATATACCAACAAAAATAAGGAATTTGGATAAATATAAAGACCAAAGCAAATTATCATTAATAGATGGAGGACCATGTGATGACTTATGCTGAAGCAGCAAAATTACCTAACGGCCTTCGGTCTACTGGCGGTGGGGTAAAAATATGGGAATTATTTTGGCAGAGAAAGAAAATAAAGAAATCAAAAAGGCAATGAACACACTGGACTATATAAGTGCAGACCCAAAGGAAAGAGAAAGGCATAATTCAATAATAATGGCAGAATATAATAGACTAACAAGTGAGCATAATTTTTTTGAAGCCGGAAAAGAAGAACGGAATTCAAAAAGGAAGATATGAACGGAGAAATTAAAGGTAAAAAAGAAAAAAGTATTGAAATAGCAAAAGAAATGTTAAAAGAAAGAATGTCAATAGATAAAATAATGAAATTTACAGGATTAACAAAAGAAGAAATAGAAAAAATAAAATAATATAAATATACAAATAATAAAATAACAAAAAGTAACCAAAACCAACAAAAAGCATAAAATATAGTAAAAAGGATTTACAGAATCAACATTTTTTAAACTTTACAATTAACAAAAGAGTTAACGCGAAAGGAGAAAAAGAGATGAACACTTTACTAATATTTTTTGCATTACCAATAGCAGTAATAATAATATCAATAGCACTACAAAAAATCTTCAAATGTCCATTTTTAGTAGCAGGAATAATATTTGCAATATTTTTAATAGTAACATTTGTTGTAGGAAACCTAAACCTATTAATAGCAACAATAGCATACACAATACTAGCATTTATAACAGCAGTGCTAACAAACATAATTTGTAGAATACTTAGAGAACTAGATAGGAGAGAGGGAGAAAGAGAATCATGTAGCTGTAACAGAAGAAACAGAAACTCAAACAATAACAACAATGAAACACAATTATTATCAATAACAGGAAATTGCTCAAACAATGATAATGGAAACTTATTAACAATAAGCAGCAATGGATGCAATGGAGTAGAAAATGACTTATTAACAATTAACACAGGCAGATCATCAAACAATAACGGAGGTTCATGTAGCTGCAATACATCAAATGATTCAATAGCTGTTAGAGCAAATGTATTTCCAAATAACAATACAAATGGAAGAACAGGAAGCTTTTGTGGATGTTTTAGAAGAAGGTAGAAAATGGAATTTTGCAATAAAAATTTGCAAAGTTCCTTTTTTTATGTTAAACTAATAAATACAGAAATATTTCAGAAAAAATAAGGCCTAAAATAATTACGGTATTTGAAAAAGAAAATTAAATTTTTTAACCAGAATAAGGCCTTTAGAAGGGAATAAAAATGTTAGAAATTATAGAAGATACATTAATAGATGCAATAAAGCTATTACCATTTTTATTTATAACATATTTAATTATGGAATATATAGAACATAAAATGGGGCATAAAACAAAACATGCAATAAAAAAATCAGGAAAATGGGGACCAATAATAGGAAGTATGTTAGGAGCATTTCCTCAATGTGGGTTTTCAGTATCAGCAACAAATTTGTATGCAGGACGAGTTATAACATTAGGAACATTAATTGCTGTATATCTATCAACATCAGATGAAATGTTACCAATATTTATATCTGAAGCAGTTTCGCCAATAATCATTTTAAAGATATTAGGAATAAAATTAATAATAGGTATAATAGCTGGAACTTTAATAGATGTAATTGCACATATAATAAGAAATAAGGTATTAAACAAAAAACAAAGTACAAACAATACAGTTGAAAATGAAGAAGACGAAATAGGGCATATGTGTGAAGAAGACCATTGCCATTGCAATGAAAGTGGAATATTAAAATCAGCAATACATCATACTTTAAGCATATTGATGTTTATAATAATAATTACATTTATTATAAACACTGCTGTACATTTTGTTGGTGAAGAGACTATTGCAAGTTGGATATTAAATAGACAAGTAATAGGACCACTAATTGCCTCATTAATAGGTTTAATTCCAAACTGTGCAGCATCAGTAATAATAACAAATATGTATTTGGACAAGGTTATTTCACTTGGAAGTATGATATCAGGATTATTAACAGGTGCAGGTGTTGGACTTGCAGTATTATTCAAGACAAACAATAAAATAAAAGAAAATATAGGAATTCTTATTTTATTATATGCAATAGGAGTTATTTCAGGAATTATAATTGATTTAATAGGATTTACAATATAAAAAAAGCTACAGTTCAGTAATGTGCAAAATTAAAATGAATTCATAAAATTTGTCGCTGAACTGTAAATAAAAAGGTTCTATAATAAATGTTGGGGTGGGTAAAAAAACTCCAACATTTTTTAAAAAAGTATAGCACTTATCTTAA
>CAKOWP010000032.1 GCA_934122385.1 uncultured Clostridia bacterium
TCATTTTAAAAATGCATAAAAATATTGGAGCAGAAAACTTTCAAAGTTTTCCACCCCAACTATTGACTTTCAGCCTTTATTTTTAAATAAATATTTTTAATTAGATATTTTTGTAATATTGTACTTTATTATAAGCATATACTGCTGAAATTCCTAAAACAACTACTAAAACTATTCCTGGTACAACATCTCCAGCACCTGTTTTTGGTAATGATGTGTTATTATAAGTACTTGTATTATTTGTTGTTAAAACAGAGTTATTTGTTGTCTTATTGCTTGTAGTATTATTTGTAGTGCTGTTTCCTGTAATTGTTTGAATATTACTATTATTTGTTGTATTATTTCCTGTTAAAGTATTTGTTAAATCTGTTGCTGCTAATGATTCCTTTGCAACAAACATCATTGTAAGCCCTATTATAACAACTAAAACTACATTTACTAATTTTGAATTTTTCATATTAATTCTCTCCTTTATTAATTTTATTATTCTACAACTAAATGCAATTATACCACATTTTTAATATAAATGCAAATTCATCTCTCTTTTTATTAAATTTTATACTTTATTCGATAATAAGTCAAGTAATTTTTTGTATTTTTTTATTACATTTATATCACAAAATTATTACAATTTTGTTACAAAACTTATTATTTTTATATTATTAATTTTTCCTATTTTCTTTATTTTTTTCACTTTGTTTTTTTCTTTGTTTCTACTTTTATACTAAAACATTTTATACATTAAATTTAAATAAAACAATATCTCCATCTTGCATAATATATTCTTTTCCTTCTGAACGTACAAGTCCTTTTTCTTTAGCAGCAACCATTGATCCCTCTCTAATTAAATCGTCATATGATACAACTTCTGCTTTTATAAATCCTCTTTCTATATCAGAATGAATTTTTCCGGCTGCTTGTGGCGCTTTTGTTCCTTTTTTTATTGTCCATGCTCTTACTTCTGGCTCTCCTGCAGTTAAGAATGACATTAAACCTAATAAATCATAACTTCTTTTTATAACTTTGTCTAATCCAGATTCATCTAGCCCTAAAGCTTCCAACATTTCTTTTTTATCATCATCTTCTAATCCAGAAAGTTCTTCTTCTATTTTTACACATAATGGAATTACTTCTGCTTTTTCTGATGTTGCATATTCTTTAACTTGTTTTACTAATTCATCATTATCTGCATCTTCCAATTGATCTTCTGATACATTTGCAACATACAAAATTGGTTTTGTTGTTAATAAAAACATATCTTTTACTAAAACTTGCTCATCTTCATTAAATTCAATTGTTCTTGCTGATTTTCCATCTTCTAAAACTTTTAATATTTTTTCTAGTAAATCAATTTCTTCTTGATATTTTTTATCGGCTTTTAAATTTTTTCTTGCCTTGTCTAATCTTTTATTTACTGTTTCTATATCTGCAAAGATTAATTCTAAGTTTATTGTTTCTATATCTCTTATAGGATTAACACTTCCATCAACATGCACTACATTTGAATCTTCAAAACATCTTACAACTTCTACTATTGCGTCTGTTTCACGAATATGTGATAAGAATTTATTTCCTAAACCTTCTCCTCTACTTGCTCCTTTTACTAGCCCCGCTATATCAACAAATTCTATAACTGCATGTGTTGTTTTTTCTGGTTTGTACATTTCTGTTAGTTTGTCTAGTCTTTCATCTGGTACTGCTACAACTCCTACATTTGGTTCTATTGTACAGAATGGGTAATTTGCGCATTCTGCTCCTGCTTTTGTTATGCTATTAAATAATGTACTTTTTCCGACATTTGGTAATCCTACTATTCCTAATTTCATTTTTTTCATTCCTTTCCGAAAACTTGTGTCTGTTAATTTTGCTATATAATATTATACCAGTTTTTTTGAGGATGTCAATTAATTTTTTAAGCAAATTATTTATCATTTTCACAGCAAAGTTACAATTCACAGCAAAAACATCATTTAAAAATTATTCAAATATTTTCCAATAGCCTGATTTGTTTGATCCTTTCAACACAAGATTTTTATAACTAAAAAGGACATATCCTAAAAAAGATATATCCTTATTTATATATTATGAAAGTTATGCAACTTTCATAATATATAAAATTACATTGCACAGAAAATTTATTTCATAAATTTTCGCACACGAACAAATTTACTGAAAAAATCAAAGATTTTTTCAGTTTTGTTCTTCTCCAAGAGTGTACTTCATAGCCCAATATCCTGTTAAATCCTGTCCATTAAATGTAAATGCCTCTGGAATTTGATATCCTGTATCTGTATCTTTTGACGTACCACTCAAAAATCTAACTTCAGTTCTTGCTGTTGCAAGTTGTTGATATTGACTACTATTAGCCCTAAATTCATATCTAGGAATCCAAGTATAATACATAGTCATACTACCTTCTTTTACAACAACATTAGCCCATTTACTACTTGAATAATCATACCAATTTGATGGCATATTACCTCCATCATTTTTTATTTTATCCCCAATTGTTTCATTTCCATCATCATCATATAGAACATAATATGTATTATCTGCATTAAATCCATTTAAATCTGGTTTATTTGCATCTATTGTTGATATTTGTTTAACTACACTTCCAACATATTCATCTGTTGAACTATTACGAACTTCAACTAAAACAGTATATTTCGTATTACTACTTAGTCCAGTAAATTCAAATGTATCTGTTGATGTGGATTTTTCACCTTTATATTCACCATTTATATAATATTTGTATACCTGTCCATCTGATACTGATGTTCCTGTTATTCCCTTTGTTCTTATACTTGAATTTGTTGAAACTAATTCTGTATCAAACGCTGGAGCTGTCTCACTTCCAAGTGTGTATTTCATTGCCCAATATCCTGTAAGCTGTTCATCTGCATCTTGTACTCCATCACCATTTTTATCAACCCAGAATGCTTCTGGTATTTGGTAACCATTGTCAACCTCTGTACTTGTTCCACTTAAAAATTTTACTGTACTTCTTTTATTTGTTTGGTCCAAAGTAAATTCATATCTTGGTATCCAAGTATAATATATTTCTAGTCCATTATTTCTTGTCACTATATTAGCCCATCTGCTTTCACCATATTCATACCAGTCATTTGGTGTATCATTGCTTATTGGTATTGTACTGTGTTCTTTTCCATCATCGTCATATGTAACATAGAATGTTGTTTCTTGGTCAAATTCACTTAAGTCTGGTTCATTAACTTTTGCTGGTGAATATACTTTTGTCATACTTCCAACAATTTCTCCATTTGAATTTAAGCCTGTAACATTTATTACATTATCACCACTTACCATATCTGTTAATTCTATAACTTGTGAATTTATATCTGATACACTTGAGCTATCTTCTATTGTTTTAATTATTTTTCCATTTAATGCAATTGTATATTTTGCTATTGGATTTGAATTTGTTATACTTGTATTTAAAACTATATTTCTAATTGTTATAACACCTCTATATACCGACATATCGTAGTTTACTGTTGAGTTTCCACTCATTTCTCCTGCAGTATATTTCATTGACCAATACCCTGGAATTCTATAACCATTATATTGAAATGCTTCTGGTATCTGATATCCTTCTTCCTTCAGTTGTGTCCAAGATGTAACATTACCATTTTCATCTTTATAATTATTTGATGTATCTATAAATTTAACATCACTTTTTTCTGAATCTTGATTTAATTTATAGCAATATCTTGGAATCCACACATAATACATATCAGTTCCGTTTGTCTCTACATAAACATTTGCCCATTTACTATCTTTATAGTTATACCATTCTGAATCATTTATATTGTCTGTTATCCAATTTCCTGGAACTATATTACCATTTGAATCTTCTTGAATATATCTTGTATTTTGTGCCTTAAATCCAGATAAATCTGGTCTATTTGAATATGTTCCATTTACTAAAGAATAATCTCCCGCTATTTTTTGTACTTCTTTAAATATAGATTCTGTAACTTCATCTTTACCAACTTGCTTTATAACGAAATCATATTTAACCTCTTCTGTTATTTTATAATCAATTGCCACTTTAGTTCTATTGTCTAAAATATTTAGAATATCTCCATCTGGATATTTTATGTACTCTAGCCCATCTTCACTTTTTATTGTTATTAATATTTGATATTCAGTTTCACTTAATTGTTTTTTCACCTCATATGATAATATACTATTATTTTCAGCCTTAATTTTTGATATTATTGAAGGAACTGTAACTATAGTGCCAATAGCCGTTGCTATAAATAATATAATAATTATGGGAATTGTTTTTATTTTTTTATTTAATTTTTTTATATTTTTAATTTTTTCTATTAGCATATATTACAGCTCCTAATTTTATATTTTTTGTAGTTTTTTTTAGGGTTTTCTACAAACCTATTTTAATATTTTTCTATCTTAACGTATTTTTATTATCCAAGTATTTTTTATTGTTCTTTTTATGTATTTATTGTCCTAGTGTATATTTCATAGCCCAGTATCCACTTAATGGTTGACCATTAAATTTGAATGCTTCTGGTATTTGATATCCAATATCTTTGTCATCTGATGTACCGCTTAAAAATCTTACTTCTGTTCTTGCAGATGCAGGTTGTTTATACTGTGTACTATCTGCTCTGAATTCATATCTAGGGACCCAAGTATAATACATGGTCATACTACCTTCTTTTACAACAATATTAGCCCATTTGCTACTTGAATAATCATACCAATTTGATGGCATATTGCTTCCATCATTTTTTATTTTATCTCCAATTGTTTCATTTCCGTCATTATCATATAAAACGTAATATGTATTACCCTCTTCAAATCCATTTAAATCTGGTTTATTGGCATCAATCGTTGATATTTGTTTAACGATACTTCCAACATATTCATCAGCAGAATTTCGTATTTCAACCAAAATTGTGTATTTTGTATTACTACTTAATCCTGAAAATTCAAATGTGTCTGAAGAACTTGTTTTTTGACCTTTATATTCTCCATTGATATAGTATTTATAAACTTGACCATCTGCTTTTGCTGTTCCTGTAATTCCTTTTGTTTTTATGCTTGAACTTGTTGCCGTTACCTCTGTATCAAATGTTGGAGCAGTCTCACTTCCAAGTGTGTATTTCATTGCCCAATATCCTGTAAGTTGTTCATCTGCATCTTTGTTTCCATCACCATTTTTGTCAACCCAGAATGCTTCTGGTATTTGGTAGCCAGTATCAACTTTTGTACTTGTTCCTGTTATAAATTTAACTGTACTCCTTTTATTTGTCTGGTCTAATGTAAATTGATATCTTGGTACCCAAGTATAATAAATTTCTAAACCATTATTTCTTGTTACAATATTAGCCCATTTGCTTTCTCCATATTCATACCAATATTGTGGTGTTCCTTGACTTATTGGTACTGTGCTATGTTCTTTTCCGTCATCGTCATATGTAACATAGAATGTTGTATTCTTATCAAAATTGCTCAAATCTGGTGCATTTACAACTGCTGGTGAATAATCTTTTGTCATTGTTCCTACTACTTCTCCACCTGCATTTAGTCCAGTTATATTTACTGTGTTATCACCTGCTTTTAAGTTATCTATTGTTATTGTTAAACTTCCTATATTACTAACATCTGATGATTTATCTATTGTTTTAACAATTTTTCCATTTAACGCTACAGTATATTTTGTAATAGGATTTGAATTAGTAATATCTGTATTTAATTGAATATTTTTTAGTGTTATTACTCCTCTTGATACTGACATATCATAATTTATTGTTGAACTTCCTGTTAGTTCTCCTAATGTATATTTCATTGCCCAGTATCCTGGTAATTCATATGTTCTTGTTGCACTTATTGTTTCTGTAAATGCTTCTGGCACTTGAAATCCGTCATTTTGAAGTTCTTCCCAAGTTGTAACTTTTCCATCTTTGTCTTTATAGTTATTTTCTGTATCTATGAATCTAACTTCACTTCTTCCTGTATCTTGGTGCAATTTAAAGCAATATCTTGGAATCCAAGTATAATAAAGTTCTTTTCCTCCAGTTTCAACTATTATATTTGCCCATTTATTTGAACCATCTTCATAGTTATACCAATTTTCTGTAGGATTATCACTTATCCAATTTCCAGGTGTTAAATTTCCTTGACTATTTACTTCTAAGTATCTTGTTCTTGTTTCATCAAAGCCTTCATTTAACATTGGTGTACACATATATATGTTATTTATTAATTCATATTTTCCATTTTTTACTACAATTCCTGTTGGATCCTTATATTCTAAAACTTTTATTCCTATATCATTGCACCATTTTACCTGTTTGTCATTATTTTTTATTTTATCGTTTGACACATAATATAATTCACCTTTATATACAACTACTATATCTTTATCTGCTTTTTTTATATTTTTTAATATATCTTCTATATTAGTTGTTACTTCCTCTTTTTTTATGTCTGTTACTATCTCTTTGTCAATTGCATCTTTTAGTACTTCTCCTGAATTTATTTTGTCGGTGTTTGTATTCATGCTTTCCATTACTTGCCACGATACATATTCATTTGTATCATCTCTATATTCCGCCATTCTTGTTTTAAATTCAGCTTCTTTTGCTCTACCAATTAGTCCTCCATTTACTATTGATGAAATTGTAACTCCTGCTAATATTAGAAGAATAATAATTGTTATTACTAATGCAATTAGTGTTATTCCTAATTTACTTTTTAGTTTTTTATTCATTATTTTTCTCCCATCCGTATGTATTTTCGTTATACAACCACTCACATCTTCTTATCATTTTATTTACTAAGAAAAATGTATCTGCATTTTGGGCATGTCCTATCCAAGAATTCAATTTTATTGTTGTATTCTTTAAATCTAGTTTTTTATTATAATATAACTTATTCCATTTTTTGATTTTATTTTTTATCTTCTTTTTATTTTCTTTTTTTAACATAATGTGAGTTTTATATATTTTATACCCACAAAAATTTACTCCCTGACTTCCTCTAAAGTAATTTGTTTTTTTATTTAATTTTAATTCTAATCTTTCTTCTAAAAATTTTTTTAGTATTTCTAATGTTTTTTTACAACTTTTTTTATCTTCTAATAATAATACAAAATCGTCCATATATCTTACATAATATTTTATTTTTAATTCTTCTTTTACAAAGTGGTCTAATACATTTAAATAAATATTTGCAAAATATTGAGATGTATAATTTCCAATAGGTATTCCAACTTTCTTATTATCATGACATATGAGTTGTTTAGTCAGTTTCAAAAAAGCTTTATCTTTTACATATCTTTTTATTATTTCATACAAAATTTCTTTATTGATACTATAAAAAAATTTTGAAATATCACATTTTAATATGTAGAAATTTTCATTTGTTTTACTATATTCATACATATATTTATTTAATTTTTTTACCCCACTGTGTACTCCTCTTTCTTCAAGACATGCATATGTGTCCTGTATAAATTTGGGTACAAAAATTGGTTTTATAAATTCTTCTACATACCATTGTTGAACTATTCTGTCCCTAAATGGTAATGACTGAATTATTCTTTCCTTTGGTTCATATATTCTAAATTGTCTATATAAGCCAACTTTATATGTTCCTGAATATAGTTGTTTTAATGTTACTATTAGGTTATTTGCCAAATCTAATTCATACATAATTACTTCTTTGCATTTATGTTTGTTTTTAGATGCTCTTTCATATGCGTCTAACATTTTTGAAAATTTTAATTTATTATAAAAAATGTTATTTACACTTTTTGGCATGTCTTCATCCAGCTTCCTAGCAATTTTCCTATTTCACTTATTTTGTCATTCCATACCATATAATTTTTTTGTGATATGTATTCATATTTATATGATATTGTAATTAGACTTTTTAAAAATACTAAGTTTACATCTGTTTCTCTTAAGTATTTTAGTTTTTCTTGATTTGAATATGCTTTCCACGCATAAATTATGTTTTTTAGATTTTTATATAATACATTTTTAATATCACTGCATAAATCAAATCTTTCACTTTTGGGATATTTGTTTAATAAATTTTTAGAATAATATATTAGATTTGTAAATTTTTGATAAATTACTAATCTATCGTCTATCTTTGGCATTTCTTCTCCTTAATTTTTATATAATATTTCACTTTCATTTTTATTACTTGCACAATATTATTCTTTTATGTTTTACCACTTAAGGAAGGAATTACGTCTCTTTTATATATAGAAAAGTACTCGAAAAATTCCGTAAAATTTTCCCTTCTGACCCGAAATATTTATATATTTCATTCTATATAAAAGTCCAGCGCCGACCACGGCTACACCACGGGCATAGTTACTATTGCTTGCATTGTTGTTGTTGAAACTAAACAATCCTCCATTGCCACGTTTGAAGTAAGGGTTACTGCTATTGACCCAATTGCTGTTGGACGCTACGACATAATCCCTATTATCTATATTTATAACAATCCCATTTTAACCCCCATAACACAGGGAACATAACATTTTTAAAGTCCAGCGCCGACCACGGCTACACCACGGGCATAGTAACTACCGCTCGCAACGTTGCCGTTGAAACTAAACAATCCTCCACCGCCACGAACGAAGCAAGGGTAACTGCTATGGACCCAATAGCTGTAGGACGCTGAGTGCCATCCGGCACACCCCGGATTTGTAGTAGATGCACTTCCTAATGCATCACCTATTCTTGCAGAAGCTTGACTTCCTGAATATGTATCAAAATATCTTGAATTTACTCCACTAAATATACTTCCCTCTAGTCCTCCAGCAACCCATTCCCAGTTGTTTCCACCAAAGTAAATTCCTGTTTTATTCCCTGTTGTTGTTTTTACAGAACTACTTTGTAATGTTTGTGGATTTCCATATCCTGAAGCTGAAAGTATTGCTATTGCTCCATATTCTGTACTTTTCATCATATGTACATCTATTCCATTGCTCTCACTTGTAGCTATTAAACTCGTTGTATCAAGTGTTTCACTTAATCCCATTGCATTTCCTGATGTTTCTATTTGTCTTATTTGTGTCATCCATGTTGTTGGATTATAATTTGTTTTGTACTGTGTGTTTGGATTTGATTGTAATGCAGCTTTTACATGTCCTGTTGGTAACACTGCAGCTGCAAATAGTGTTACTGCCAATGCTGTTAATTTTGTTTGTAACTTTGTTTTTTCTTTCATATTTTTTCCTTTCCAAGACTATTTATTTTACTTATCGACATTTGTAATTTTAGTCTCTTATTATTTTTATTTTTAAATTTAATAACAATATTGTAATTAGCCTTTTTTATTTTTCGATTTTTTCTATTTTAGGTACACTTTGAGTTTTAGTTCTTTCGTTTTTATAGGCACAATTAATAGACAGCAATATTACCCTGTATCTTCATACAGGCACAATATTCCCGTCTGGTTATATATATTTATTTTATCATTTATTACTTGTTTTTTATTTTGGTAGATTACTTGTGTGTGTGTGTGTGTGTGTGTGTGTGTGTGTGTGTGTGTGTACAGCGCCAAGGTTTACAGCCAATGTTATCATTTGAATATTTCTCCTTTATATCATTTTTCTACATTTTACACTATAAATCATTTTTTTGCAACACTTTTTTTATTTTTTATATAACTAAAAGTATAACTTTGTTACAGTTCAGTAGAAAAAATCCCTGAAACACCTGTGAATGATATTTTGAATATATTTCGAATGTGACCAAAATAATGTTACAAATTCTTAAGTAAATGCTCTAAAGGGTCCTGCCTTCGGGTATTGTTAGAGTATTTACATTAGAATTTGTTAACATCATGTAGGGAACCTGAGAAAATATGAAAAATATCATTCACAGGTGTTTCAGGAATTTTTCCTACTGAACTGTAACATAAATTTATTATAATTCACTCTCAGAGCTTAAAACATCGTTTTTTTATTTTATTCATAAAAATATTTGTTATTTTCATATATGTTTTTGTTGTTTTTGTAAAATATTCGATTTATTTCGACACTTTTCTTCTTTTTTGTTGTAATATATTTATAGCAATTTTTTATTGCATTTTTCACATCAATGCACTTAAAATTAAACTTTAATACTATAAAATTAAAATGTAGAAAGGATTTTATACTATGAGCAAATTATTAGATATGTATACTTTTCTAAAAAAAGAAGATTCAAAAACATTATATTTATTTAAAGTTGGATTATTTTATAATTTTCTAAACAACGATGCCATAACAGTATCAAATTTAACAAATTTAAAAATAACAAATTTAAGCCCCACTATATTAAAATGCGGCTTTCCACTAAATTCTCTTGATAAGTATATTAATTTATTTAATTCTTTGAATTTAAAAATAAAAATAATAGATACTGCAAACTACAATACTGCTTACAATATTAATGATTTTAAACTAAGTACTGAATTTAAAAATTTATGTAAAAAAATTTCTGATATTGATACAGATTTTTTATCTGTTCAAGAAGCTTATTCTTTATTAGAAGAATTAAAAAGTGATGTAAAAAAAATAGAATGTCGTTTTGGGGACGATTCTGTTTGAGACATCGTCTCCAAAAGTGACATTATTTTATACATATTTTTCAATTTTTACAACAGTTCTTCCACTTCTAGTATTTCCACCAAATTCCTTAACAACAAATCTTCCTTTTCCTCTTATTGTTATAACATCCCCTGGTTTTACTTGTTTAGAAGCCTTCGTTTCATTTTGTCCATTAATAAAAACTCTTTCACTATCAATGATTTGAACTGCTTTACTTCTAGAAGTTCTTGCCAAATCTGAAACAAAATTATCGAGTCTAAAAGATGGAACAATTATATTCAATTCTTCAACTTTTATTTTTTGCTCTTTTAAGTCTTGCAACTCTGTGATTTCTATTTTTGCATTTTCAAATCTTGTTAATGTTCCTAATCCTTGTTTTAAAGTTTCTGTTGATTCTTCTTTTACCAAAATATCTGCTCCATCATCAGAAACGAGTATGTCTCCTACTTTTTCCCTTTTCATTCCAAGTTTTACGATTCCACCTAAATAATTTCTATGTGTATATTTTCCTTTTTCTTCGTCTCCAAGTGAAATTCTTATAACCTTGATTATTTTTGAGTAATTTTTTTCAACCATATTCATATTATATTTTTCGGGATATATTATAAGTATTTTTCTTTCTGCATTTTCAAAGCCACCATATAATACATAATTTTCAAATTCTATTTTTTTCATAAATGTTTTTACTAATGCTACTTGATACATATCTAAGAAATCTGTATATTCTAATTTTTCTCTTTGCCTTGAAAATTCTATCTTGTCTAATATTTGTGCAAGTAACATTTTGTCTTCTTGCTTTTTATAGTCACTTAATATTTTTTGTTTATCCATTTTTTCCCCCACTAATTTTTAGATTTTGATGTCCCTTTTGGAACCGATGTCGCAAACAGAACCGTCCCCAAAACGACATTTCCATTCTGTGCCTTGTTTTAAAAATTCGTCCGGCCACGCCTGTTTTTCAAACTTAATATTTTGTAAATTATTTTCTACAATTAACTCTTCAATAGCTGTTCCAAGTCCATTAATTTTTGTACCATCTTCTATTGTTATTGCATTTTTGGTTTTTTCTATTGATTTTTTTATTGTTTCTTCATCCATTGGTTTCAAAAATCTTGCATTTATAACATCTGCTTCAATTCCATTTTCTTTGAACTTATCAGCGATTTTCATTGCATCTGCTACTCTTTTTCCTATTGCAATAATACTTACATCTTGTCCTTCTCTTAAAATTTCTGCTTTTCCAAGTTTTATTTTTTGATGTTTTTCAAATTTGATATTTTCATCTTGTCCACCTCTTGGATATCTTATAACAACTGGTTTATTTAATTTAACTGCAAATTCCATCATATCTTCTAATTCTTTAAAATCTTTTGGGGCCATTATTGTCAAATTTGGTACAAGTCTGAAAAATGCCATATCCAATGTTCCTTGATGTGTTTCTCCATCTGCCCCTACAGCTCCTGCTCTATCTACGCACATTATAACAGGTAAATTTTGCATTGCTATATCATGTATAACTTGGTCATATGCTCTTTGATAAAATGATGAATAAATTGGTACAAATGGTATCATCCCATCTATTGCCATTCCTGCAGCCATTGTCAATGCATGTTGTTCTGCAATTCCTATATCAAAAAATCTTGTTGGAAATTCTTTAGCAAATTTTGCAAGCCCTGTTCCATCTTTCATAGATGCTGTAACTGCTACTATTCTTTTATCATTTTTTGCTAGTTCTATTAATTTTTCACCAAATACTTTTGAATAGTCTGCTTTCTTTTCTTTTTTAGGTTTCCCTGTTTCAATATTAAATGGTCCTGTTGCATGAAACTTATCTGGATTTTCCTCTGCTATTTTATATCCTTTGCCTTTTTTTGTTAGCACATGTATTAGCACTGGTCCTGTTACTTGTTTACTAAGTTTCATTATATTTTCTAATTGTTCTATATCATGCCCATCAACTGGCCCTAAGTATGTAAAGCCAATGTCTTCAAAAAACATTTTTGGTATTATCAATTGTTTTATACTTCTTTTGACTCTTTGAACTACCTTAACAGTTTGCTTCCCTATAAATGGTATTTTACTAATTATTTTTTTACCTGATAAATTTGATTTAGTATATAATTTTTTTGTTCTTAATTTACTTAAAAACATATTTAGTCCACCAATATTCTTAGAAATACTCATTTCGTTGTCATTTAATATTACTGTCATATGTGTTTTACTAAAACCTACATCATTTAATGCTTCTAATGCCATTCCACCTGTTAAAGCTCCATCGCCTATTACTGCAATTACTTGATTATTTTCGCCTTTTAAGTCTCTTGCTCTGGCCATTCCTAATGCTGCTGATATTGATGTACTACTGTGCCCAGTATTAAAACTATCATATTCTGATTCACTTGTTTTTGGAAATCCTGCCAATCCATCTAGTTTTCTTAGTGTTTTGAATTGTTCTCTTCTTCCTGTTATTATTTTGTGTGTATATGCTTGATGTCCAACATCCCATACTATTTTGTCTTTTGGTGTATTGAATACGCTGTGCATTGCTAGTGTTAATTCAACAACACCCAAATTTGATGCTAGATGTCCTCCATTTTCTGATACTACTTCTAATATATATTTTCTTAATTCTTCTGCTAACTGCTTTTTTTCTTCTATATTTAATTTTTTTACGTCTTCTGGTGAATTTATTTTTTCTAACATTTGTGTATCTCCTACCTTTGTTTTTCAGTAGTTATATTCTATCACATTTTTTTGTGTTTTTCTATTGTATTTTGTAAATTTTTGTTTTAAAATATATATGTATGTTACAGTTCAGTAGGGAAAATCCTTGAAATACCTGTGAATGATATTTTTCATAACTGTAACATATGTATATTAAAAAAAAGGAGAAATGTTCAAATGAAAAAAACAAAAATTTTATTAACACTATTTTTACTAATTACATTAATTGCAACAATATCAAGTGCTGCATATAAAGATGTAACAATGTCAGTTGTAGCTGAACCAACTGCAACAATTAATTTTGGTACAGGCTCAACTGTAGAAAGAAGCGTAATTTCAAAAGATTTACAAAACAAGGAAATAACTTTACAATTAAAGGTAACAAATAACGAGTCAAATTTAAAACCAACTGGTGAATTAATGCTTGTTATTGATAACTCAGAAAGTATGTCCGGAAAAATAACAGATACTCAATCAAGAAAAGACCTCGTTTTAGAATCAGCCCAAACATTAATAACAAATTTATTAAAAGACAATTCTGGATTAAAAATTGGTGTTGTTAGTTTTTCAACAAATAGTGATATAACAAAGGAAGGAACTTCTGAAGATGCAAAACTAATTTCTAATTTAACAAATGATTCTAGTAAATTAAACACCGCTATTTCAAACATTCAATCTGATGGTCCAAGAACAAATTTACAAGCTGGAATTAGTTTGGCAAAATCTCAATTTACTGATAAAACAGACAAAGCTCATAAATATATCATTGTTTTAACTGACGGTGTTCCAAATGTTGCAATTAATTATGATAAAAAATATTATTCTGATGATGTAATATCAAAAACAAAATCAGAATTACAATCACTTTCAGATATTACTGATAACATTTATATAATGCTTACTGGTATTAAAGATGGCGATTCAGTAGCTTCTCCTTCAACAAAAACATATAATCAAATTATTGAATCTATCTTTGGTACAGAAGAAAAAGCTACTATAGGAAACTTCTATTATATTACAGATGATAAAATAGCTGATACAATTTCAACTATATATAAGTCTTTATTACCTATATCTACATCACTTAATAATATTATTGTGAAAGATTATTTTACAGATGAAATCGTCAAAAACTTTGATTTTTCTTATGTGAAAAATCCTAATTTTGGAACAATATCATCAAAGATTGATACTACAACAAATTCTATAACTTGGACTATTCCAGAATTAAAATCTGATGAGACAGCTATTGTTCAATATAAATTAAAATTAAAAGAGAATTTTGATGAAAAAATTATAAACAAAGTTTTAAATACAAATAGAAAACTTGATGTAACTTATACTGATTCTTCAAATACAACAAATACAAAGAGCTCTGATATAACTCCTAAAGTTAAACTTACAGAGAACTTACCTACTGAATTACCTAAAGCTGGTACAACTATTTTCTTTGGTGTTATGGGAATTGTAATAGTAATCGCAATTGCTTTTGGTATTAAATATATTTTAGTAAAAAATAGTATGAAATAATAAAAAGCTCTATAGTTTAAATACTATAGAGTTATTTTTGGTTCTATAATAAATGTTGGGGTGGGTAAAAAAACTCCAACATTTTTTAAAAAAGTATAGCACTTATCTTAAA
>CAKOWP010000033.1 GCA_934122385.1 uncultured Clostridia bacterium
GCTCCCATATTTTCAAATTTATCTTCTAATTCAATATCTTTTGCTATTGTAACACCATCATTTGTAATTAGTGGTGCACCAAAACTTTTGTCTAATACAACATTTCTCCCTTTTGGTCCTAATGTTACTTTAACTGTATCAGCTAATTTATTAACTCCTTCTAATAAAGACTTTCTTGCATCTTCTCCAAATTTTATTTGTTTTGCCATTTTAAATTTCCTCCTAACTTTCCGGGATTAAGGGACGTTCCTTCAAATTCCCTTTTTCGTTGAACCAAAGGGGACGTTCTTAAATTGGTTCAAATTACTAAATTTTTATATTTTTTATTTTTCCTAAATATGAACCAATTTAAGAACGTCCCCTTTGGTTCAACTTCTATTCAACAATTGCTAAAATATCATCTTGTTTTACTATTAAATATTCTGTTCCTTCGTATTTTACTTCTGTTCCAGAATATTTACTTACTATTATATTGTCTCCTTTTTTTACATACATTTCTTCATTTTTTCCGTCTATTTTTTCTCCTGGTCCTACTTCTATTACTTCTGCGATTTGTGGTTTTTCTTGTGCACTACTTGCTAAGATTATTCCACTTTTTGTTGTTTCTTCGCCTTCTTTCATTTTTATTAATACTCTACTTCCTAATGGTTTAATCATGATATTACCTCCTTCAATTTTTTCCATTTAAGAATGTTTTACTTTTTATTTTTAGCACTCTTTTTGTTTAACTGCTAATAATTTATACCTTTTTTTAGCAATTGTCAATAGAGTTTGCTAAAATTCACATAGAATTCACATTTGACTATATATTATATGTCTATTTTAATTTTTATAGAACGTTTTTATAAATTAACTTTTTATTTTATATTTTTTTAATAGTTTGCCTTTAAGTCAAAGAAAAAGAGCCTAGAATTCTCTAAGCTCTTTGGTGGAGGCTTTATGCTTTTATATAAGTCTCTCCTTTTAGACCTAATTTTTGAGTTAGGCTGGTTAATGATCTTTGTGAAGAAATTGTATATTGTTGATATTTTTCATATATATACAATTCTATTTGCTCATAAGGTCTAGTTGGACCTTTACCAGCCCAATATTTCATCCCCATCCCAATTACAGTTCTTGGGAGTCCGTATATCGTATTTAGCCTTTTCCTTTTTAGATTCTCTCCTTCAATCTTCTCAACAACAAAGTAGTTGTACTGAGAATTTTCTTTTGGGAGCTCCTCTCTTAAAAACCTTTTCTTTTTCCTTTTTTCACTTGACGTTATGTTGTCGTACTGACTTATTATACAGTCAATCTCATCTTCCATAAAAGACCGGATTACTAATCCATTTTCTCTGTCCATAAAAAAGATTTGTTGTTCTCCTGTATCGCCATCCTCAATGATTATCTCATTTTCGGTTGTGTAGTAATTGTCATTTGGATTTTTTTTCATCTGTATTACCTCCATAAATATATAATTTTTATTATGTTTTAATTATAGCACATTTTCATGGCTTTTGCAAATTATGTAAATTGATTATACATCTAAATTTTGTCTACTTAAATTCCGCACTAACTATATATAATACTATCTAGATTTTGCAACCCTTACCAATTCAACAAACAATGGAGCAGGTCTATTAGGTCTAGACTTCAACTCTGGATGGAACTGACCTGCAATAAAAAATGGATGTTCCTTTTGAGAAAGTTCAACAATTTCAACCAACTCACCATCTGGTGAAGTACCAGAGCAAATTAAGCCAGCATTTTCAAGTCTTTCTTTATAATCATTGTTATACTCAAAACGATGTCTATGTCTTTCTGCAATTTCGGTTGTACCATAAACTTTTTCTGCCAATGTTCCTTCTTTAATAACACATGGATAACTTCCAAGTCTCATAGTTCCACCTTTTTTATTAACTGATTTTTGATTTTCCATTATATGAATTACTTGATTCTTTGATTTTTCGTCAAATTCTTGTGAATTTGCATCTTTTAATCCTAGCACATCTCTTGCATATTCAACAACCGCCATTTGCATTCCCAGGCAAATTCCCAAAAATGGTATTTTGTTTTCTCTTGCATATTTAATTGTTTCAATTTTTCCTTCTATTCCTCTATTTCCAAATCCACCTGGAACAACAATTCCTTGAAATTCTTTAAGCATTTCATCTGCAGTATCTTTTGTTATTTTTTCCGCATCTATTAATTTAATTTCTGTTTCAACATCATTTGCAAATCCTGCATGTTTAATGCTTTCAATTACTGATATATATGAATCTTCTAGCTTGATATATTTTCCGACTATTGCTATTTTAACTTTGTTGTTTTTGTCTATTTTTCTTATTTTTTCTATCATTTCTTCCCATTTTCTGTTGTCTGGTATATATCTATCCAATTTCAAATGGTTACAAACTTCTCTTGCTAGTCCCTCTTCTTCTAACATTAGTGGTACTGCATATAAACAATCTGCTGTTTTGTTTTGAATTACACTTGTTTTTCTAACATTGCAAAATAAAGCCAATTTTTCTCTTATATTGTCTGGTATATCTTGTTCTGTTCTACATACTAAAATATCTGGTATAATTCCATAACTTTGTAATTCTTTTACTGAGTGTTGTGTCGGTTTTGATTTTATTTCATTTGACCCAAATATATATGGCAATAAAGTTACATGGATAAAGCATACATCTTCGGGATTTTTTTCTAATCCTACTTGTCTAATTGCTTCAATTATTGAAAGTCCTTCAATATCTCCTACTGTTCCACCTACTTCAGAAATCACTATATCTGTGTCTGTATTTTCAAATCCATATATTTTTTCTTTTATTTGATTTGTTATGTGAGGAATTACTTGTACTGTTTTTCCTAAGTAATCTCCTCTTCTTTCTTTTTCTATTACTTCTGAATATATTTTTCCCATTGTTATGCTTGAATTTTTTGTTAAGTTTTCATTTATAAATCTTTCATAATGTCCTAAATCCAAATCAGTTTCTGCTCCATCGTCTGTTACAAAGACTTCTCCATGTTCATATGGGTTCATTGTTCCTGGGTCTACATTAATATATGGGTCGAATTTTTGTATTGTTACCTTATATCCCCTATTTTTTAATAATCTCCCTAGTGATGCTGCTGTTATCCCCTTTCCTAATCCTGATACAACTCCACCTGTTACAAATATGTATTTTGTGTTCATTTTCTTCCCCCTCCTAAAAAACCAGAATTAAGGTTTTGTATTCAGTGCAAACTGCTACAAAATCTATTTTTTGCCATCTTTATCTTCTACAGAATGTTATCATATTATGATTTCTTTCCTAGAATATAAAAATAAAAAAAGATTAAAAAAATTTTTCCGGCAAATGCGGTTTTTTTTTAATCTATTATTATTTTAACACTTGTCTTTTTATTTGGCAAGTGCTTTTTCTTTTTATTTTATTTTTTATTATTGTTGCCAACTCCATATTGTTTATATAACCATGATGTATAATCAAATGGTGTTAAAGTATCTGGCATACCATAATCAACTCCATATGTTTCAACTTTTATAGATGTAACTTTTGGTGGATTTACCGGTGTACTAACTTCTGCATTTTCTTTATTTTCTTGTCCTTCAGCTGCTTTAACTTCAACATTTTCTATTTGATGTACAACATCTAGCCCTTCTATAACTTTACCAAATGCAGCATAATATCCATTTAGGTTTGTATTTTCTTTAGTCATTATAAAGAATTGTGAACATCCTGAGTTATAAGATTCTTCTTTTAAACTTGAAGAATATTGTGTATAATCAGCTCTAGCCATCGCAACTGTTCCTTCTTCAAATTTTATTGTATTTGTAACTCCGTTTGATAAAAATTCACCTTTTATTGAATAGTCTTTGCTTTCTCCGCCATCTTTTAAATCACTTAATTTAGCTCCTGTTGTGCCATCTCCACCTTTTGAACCAGCTTGAATCATAAAATCTTTTACTATTCTGTGGAATGTTGTTCCATCATAAAATCCTCTGTTTGCTAATGTTATAAAGTTTGCTACCGCTTCTGGTGCTTGGTCTGGATATAATTCCATTTTAATTGTTCCAAAGTTTTCTACTTCCATTGTTGCTACTGGATTTTGACTTTTAAATGTCGCTTTTTTATAATATCCAAATCCAACAACTCCTATTAATACTATTATAGCTATCATTACTACTATCCAAATTATTTTTCCTACGTTTTTCATTTTTTAACTATTTCTCCCTTCACTATTAAATTGCAATTTTGTATTATTCAAATTTAAATTGCCTGTTTTTTATTTTATTCGAACATAAATTGTTCTTGCATTCTTCTTAAAGACTGCCTAATTGTTCTTGCTCTAACTTCACCTATTCCATCTACTTCGTCCAAACTTTCTATATCAGCTGCAAGTACATGTTGAAATGATTTAAATGATGATACTAAGTTTTCAACTATATTTGATGGCATTCGTGGTATCTTATTAAGTATTCTGTATCCTCTTGTATATACACCTACTTCGTCGTAATTGTCAAATGTTTCATATCCTAATAATTTTGCAACTGTATTTTCTCTGGTCATTTCTTCATATTGCATTTTCGACAATTCCTCTATTACTTTTTCTGGCGTTTTCTTTTTTCTGGAAGTTTTTGTTTGGACTATATAATCTTTTATGATTAGTTCTTCTTCTTTCTCAAGTCCGCCCATAAGTTCCTGTAATTGCATACTTACAAGTCTTCCATCAACACCTAATTCGTAAATTTGATTTTTTATTTCATCTGCTATTCTTCTTACTCTTTCAGCTCTTTGTATTACATCAATTACATTTTTTAGTGTTACTATGTCATTGAATTCATATTCATTTAAGATTGAAAGTCTATTATCAAATACTTTTCTATATCTTTCAAGTGTTTGAATTCCTTGATTTGCTTTATTTAATACTGCATTTGTGTCTTCTAGTATATATCTAAAATCTCCTTTGAATATTGTGATTATATTTCTTCTTTGAGATATACTTATTACTAGCTCTCCTGTTTGTTTTGCTGTTCTTTCTGCTGTTCTATGTCTTGTTCCTGTTTCTCTTGTTTCTATTTCTCTTGAGGGTATAAGTTGTGCATTTGCAAAAAGTATTCTTTTTAAATCTCCACTTAAGACAATTGCTCCATCCATTTTGGCTAGTTCATATAATTTTGAAGATGTATATTCTTCGTTTATATAAAATCCGCCATCAACAATTTCTTTTATTACATCATTGTTGTCTGTTATAAGCAGTAGCGCTCCTGTTTTTGCCCTTAATATGTTTTCCAGTCCATCTCTTATTGGTGTTCCTGGTGCTATTAATTTAAGTAAATCCGCTGTCAAGTTATTTACCTCCCTCTTCTTGTTTTTGTCCTTTTGGGGACGGTTCTGTTTGAGACATCGGTTCCAAATGAGACATCGTCGTAAAAAAGGACATTGCTAACTAAAAGCAACTTTTCATTGCTTCATTTATATCTTTCACACCTATTATATCTAATTTAAATTTTTCTTTCAAGCCTTTTTTGTTACTTTCTGGAATTATACATTTTTTAAATCCTAATTTTTCTGCTTCTTTTAGTCTTTTTTCTATCGTATTAATTCTTCTAACTTCGCCTGTAAGCCCAACTTCGCCCATTATTGCAATACCTTTTTCAATTGGCTTATTTTTATAACTAGATGCAGTTACCATCAAAATTCCTAAGTCAATTGAAGGTTCACTTATTTTCAAGCCTCCAACGACATTTAAATATACATCTTGATTTCCTAAGTTCATACCTGCTCTTTTTTCCAAAACAGCTATTAATAGTGCTAATCTATTGTAATCTATACCATTTGCAGTTCTCTTTGGATATCCAAATACGCTTTGTGATGTTAATGCTTGCAATTCTACTAGCATTGACCTTGTTCCTTCCATACATGATACAATACATGAGCCTGGTGGGTTGTCATCTCTTTCTGAAATCAGCACATCAGAAGGATTTGTTATTTCACACATTCCTTCTCCTCTCATTTCAAACATACCAATTTCATTTGTAGAACCAAATCTGTTTTTTACACCTCTTAATATTCTGTATGAAAAATATCTTTCACCTTCCAAGTATAAAACAGTGTCTACCATATGTTCCAAAACTCTTGGTCCTGCAATGTTTCCGTCTTTAGTAACATGACCTATGATTATTGTTGTTATATTTCTTGATTTACACACTCTCATTATTTGTGATGTGATTTCTCTTACTTGGCTTACACTTCCTGCAGCTGCTGAAATCTCTTCTGAATACATTGTTTGTATTGAATCTATTATTACTAATTTGGGATTTAAATTTATTATATTTTGATTTACAACATCTATATCTGTCTCACCTAAGAATAGTATGTTCTCATTATTTATTCCGTAATCTATCTGCTCTAAGTTTTATTTGTTCTGCTGATTCTTCTCCTGAAACATATAAAACTTGTCCTTCTCCTTTTACTTTATCACATAATTGCAAAATCAATGTGGATTTACCAATACCAGGTTCTCCACCTAGTAAAATTAATGAACCTTTTACAATTCCTCCACCTAAAACTCTGTCTAATTCGTCAAATCCAGTTGATGTTCTTATTGTTTCCTTTGCCTCATATGAGTTTAATTTTTGTGGTACATTGTTTGTTCCTTTTTCTGCTTTTAATGAACTGTTTTTGCTTTCTACTATTTTTTGTTCAAAAAAAGTATTCCAGTTTCCACATGCTGGGCATTTTCCTAGCCATTTTCCTGATTCGTATCCGCATTCATTGCATACAAATACTGTTTTATTTTTTGCCATTTTTTCCCCTTTCGCTCTTTGTCTCGTTGGGGACGGTTCTGTCTGAGACATCGGTTCCAAATGAGACATTTTATTTTGCTCTCTCTACCATTTTTTTGTTGATTCCTAATACACGTGCTATTTGAGCATTCTTTATTTTTTTATTTTGTTTTATCTTTACTAAAATTTCATTTCTTAAATTTTTATCAAATTCCAAAATTTCATGTACATTTTTTACTTTTGCAATTTCGCATATATATTTAGCAAGATGCTCGTCTGTTAATTTTTCTTTCATTTCATATTCTAAAAAATCATGTATTTCATTTTCTTGAGTATTTTTATTGTATCTTATAAACTCTTCTTTCATTTTTGTTCTATCATCTGAAAAAATACTCATTAGCATTTTGGGATTTATAATTTTACTCTTGCTAATATATTCTTTATAGCTACTCCAGCTATATTCTTCAACGTTACATATTCCTGCTTTTACTGGATTTTGATGAATGTATCTGCATACATTTTTTAAATATTCCCTGTCTTCTATCCTTTTACTTAAAAATCTATCTTGAAATAAATGACCGTGTTCTTTCATATTTTTTGTTAAAATAAATTGAATATCTAATTCCAATAGTTTGCATTATTTTTGATAGTTCATCATCCTTATCAAAAATAACCAAATGCACATGGTTATTCATTAAACAATATGCATAAACGTCATATTGATATTTTTCTTTTGTTTCTTTAAGTATTTTTAAAAAGTATTGGTAATCTTTTGATTCAAAAAATATATTTTGCTTATCTATTCCTCTAATTATTGCATGATATACTTTTGTGTATCCTAGTTTTCTTTGAATTCTTGGCATAATATTCTCCTTTACATAAAATATTTTGCCCCACTTTTTTTTATCCCCCCTTGAAATTTATTGAAATGAAATACTAATATTGTGTCTACCTCAAAAGTCTTTAATATAGCAAAAAAAGTATAACATATCTAAAATAAATATGCTATACTTTTTATGAATTTTCACTAAAAATTTACAATCACTTTTTTAAAATAAATTTTTAAAACAATGTCCCATTTGGAACCGATGTCTCAAACAGAACCGTCCCCAACGAGACATTTTATTTATTTTTCTTTCCAAAAGTAACTTCTTGGAATAAAAAGTCATGAACCTTTTCCCAAGTAATTTCTTGATGTAAGAAATCATTTATTTCATCTTCAACTTTTTGTTGAGCTGGTGTCAATTCAACTTTTATTTCTTTATTCCAGTCAATTTCTTGTAACCAGAATGCTTTGAATTTTTGCCAGAATCCAACTTTAGCAGGTAACGCTTCGTTTCTAATTGTTCCTGCATTTTCAACTACTGTATCATTGTTTATTTCTGCCCCTTCAAATGAAATTCCTCCAAATACTCCTGATGTACCTTCTTGATTTATTTCTGCCATTTGCTTTTCCTCCTTTGTACCAAAATATTTTAGCTACTTAATTTATACTATAAATTACCATAAATATCAATATTTTTATATTAAGTTTTGGTTACATTAATATTACATTTATGTTACATACATTATAAAATAATATTTTATACAAAACACCAATAGAACAAATCTGAAAATTTTCAATTTTCAGTCTTAACTCTACTTTTTATCATATTCAATAAAATTGAAATTTTCAGTAAATTTGTTCGTGCGCGAAAATTTATGAAATAAATTTTCTGTGCAATGTAATTTTATATATTAGGAAAGTTGCATAACTTTCCTAATATATAAAAATCCAGTAAAATCTAATAATAAAATTATAGTGCTTCTCCCAAAATATGGTCCTGCTCAGCTTTTTTACAAATTACTTTTTCTATTTTATTGTCGATTTTTTTATCTGTTTGGCAATAGACTAAAATATAATTTTGTGTATGCCCCTTATATATTTTTTCTTTTTCTTCTTCAAACAAAACTTCCATTTCTTTTCCAATATAATTTTTGTTATATTCCAATTCATTTTCATTTGATAATTCTATTAATTCTCTGCTTCTTTTTTCCTTAATATCACCACTAATTTGATTTGGCATTATTGCTGCTTTTGTTCCTTTTCGTGGAGAATATTTGAATACATGCATTTTATAAAATTTGATTTCTTTTAAAAATTGATATGTTTTATTGAATTCTTCATCTGTTTCACCTGGGAACCCAACAATTATATCTGTTGTTAAATTTACATCTTCATATGCATTTCTTAGTAATCGTACAATTTCTTTAAATTGTTCTGTTGTATATCTTCTATTCATTCTTTTTAGTGTTTCGTCACATCCACTTTGTAATGATAAATGAAAATGATGGCATATTTTTTCTAACTTTTTAAGTCTTTCTACAAATTCTTCTGTTATAAGTAAAGGCTCTATTGACCCTAATCTTATTCTTTGGATTCCTTGTATTTCGTTTATTTCTTCTAATAAATCAATTAATCTATAATTTGCTAATTTGTTATCTTTACTCATTGCAAAGTCTTTTCCATATGATGCTATATGAATTCCTGTTATTACAATTTCTTTTATTCCTTTTGATGCAATTTGTGTAATTTCTGAAATTATACTTTCAGGCTTTCTGCTTCTTACTCTTCCACGTGCATATGGTATTATGCAATATGAACAAAATCTATCACATCCATCTTGAATTTTGATAACAGCTCTTGTTTTTTCTGTATATGTAACATCACCAAAATCAGAAAATTCTTTTGCGTACATCACATCATCTAATTCTACATTATTAATGTTGTTATTTATATATTCTTCAACATGTTTTACAACTTCAACTTTTTCATTGTTTCCTAAAACTAAATCAATTTCTGAAATCTTAGCTAATTCTTCTTTTGCAACTTGTGCATAACATCCAACAGCAACTACTATTGTTTTTGGATTTTTTTCTTTCATTCTTCTTAGCATTTGCCTTGATTTTCTATCTGACATATTTGTTACTGTACATGTATTTATAATACATATATCAGGCTTGATGTCTTCATTTTCTGGTGTTATTTCTTCAATTATTTGATATCCTTTTTCTAGAAATTTTTGTGCCATTGCATTTGTTTCATATTGATTTACTTTACATCCCAATGTTACAAATCTTACTACTTTACTCATTTTTTTCCTTTCATTTTTTACCCAACCAAAGAATAATTTCTTTTATTTTTTTAGATTTGTTCTTTTCAACCAATAAAGAACGTCCCCGTTGGTTTTTTCATTTTCGACCAATTAAAGAACGTCCCCGCTGGTTCATATTTTTTATTTTGACCTTCCATCTAATTTATCTAAATTATCAAGTGCTTTTCCTGTTCCTAGTGCTACACAAGATATTGAGTCTTGTGCTATCATTACATTTATTCCTGTTTTTTCTTGCAATAATTTGTCTAGTCCATCTACTAAGCATCCTCCACCTGTCATATAGATTCCTTTATCACTTATATCTGCTGCTAGTTCTGGTGGTGTTCTTTCTAATACACTATGAACTGCATCTACTATCATCATAGCTGGTTCTATTAGTGCCTCTAGCATTTCACTTGAATGAACAGTTATTGTTTTTGGTAAACCAGTTCCTAAATCTCTACCTCTTATATCCATCTCTGCATCTTGAATTTTAGGGTATACACATCCTATATTTACTTTTAGGTCTTCTGCTGTTCTTTCGCCTATTACAATATTATGTTTTTTCTTTACATATTTTACAATATATTCATCAAACTTGTCTCCTGCAACTTTTAATGATGTACTTACAACTGAACCTCCTAAAGAGATTACAGCTATGTCTGTTGTTCCACCACCAATATCAACTACCATATTTCCACATGGTTTTGCTATATCTATTCCAGCTCCAATTGCTGCTGCGATTGGTTCTTCTATTAAATAGACTTTTCTTGCTCCTGCTTGTATTGCTGCATCTATTACTGCTTTCTTTTCTACTTCTGTTACTTGTGATGGTATACATATCATTATTCTTGGCGCAAATATTGATTTTCCACATACTTTTCCTATAAAGTGTTTTAACATTTTTTCTGTTACTGTATAGTCTGATATTACCCCTTCTCTTAGTGGCCTTGTTGCAACTATATTTCCTGGTGTTCTTCCTAACATTCTTCTTGCTTCTCCACCTACAGAAAGTACATCTCCTGTGTTTCTATCTACTGCAACAACTGATGGTTCTCTTAGTACTATTCCTTTTCCTTTTATATATACTATTACCGTTGCTGTTCCTAAATCTATTCCTACATCTTGTCCAAATCCAAATTTTAACATGTAACTTCTTCCCTTCTTTTTTATTTTTGTTTCGCTTTTGTTACATTTTCGTTACGATTATATTACAAATTGTTAATTTTATCAATACATTTCATTGAATTTTTTATTTTTTTATATTATAATAATTACAGTTTAATAATTGCTTTATAATTTTGTGTGAAGATATGTATTTTTTATAATTTTTTCGGTTTCAATATACAATAAAAGAATTTCTAAATAAATTAATGGCACTCTTCCACATTGTGAACTCTTTCCATTAATTTATTTAAGAACTTCTAATATTGTTTCATTCACACTCAAAAATTCTAAAAAATACATATCTTCACACACTATTACTATATTGTGTTTATAAAATTTTAGGAGAATTTAAATGGAAAATTATATATATAATTCAAAATCAGAAAATGATACAAAAAAATTAGCTATTAAAATGGCTTCTATGTTAAAAAAAGGTGATTTAATTGTCCTTTGCGGAGAATTAGGTTCTGGAAAAACAAAATTCACAGAAGGATTTTTAACTTACTTTGGTTTAGACAATGAAATTTCTAGTCCTACATTTACAATTGTTAATGAATATAAAAAAGATGATATTAATATTTATCATTTTGATGTTTATAGATTAGAGGATTCTTCTGAGTTCTACGCAATTGGTGGAGACGAATACTTTGAAAATGGTATCTGCCTCATTGAGTGGGGTGAATTAATTGAAGATACACTTCCAAATGAATATATCAAAATTGATTTTTCAAGAGATGACTCAAATGAAAATGAAAGAATTTTGAATATTCAATCTATTGGCAACAAATACGATAATATTATTGATAGTTTGAAAGGAGAATAATTTTGAAAGTTTTAGCTGTTGATACTTCTAGCAAATTGTGTAGTGTTGCAATTTTAGAAGATACAAATTTAATTAAAAAATTAGAATTAGATAATGGTTTAACACACTCTGAAACATTAATGCCATTAATTAAACAATTGTTAAACGAATGCAAATTAAGTTTAAATGATATAGATTTATTAGTTTCTGACATCGGTCCTGGTTCCTTTACTGGTATTAGAATTGGAGTTAGCACTTGCAAAGCTTTTTCAGATAGTTTAAACATCCCTTGCGTTGGAGTTTCTAGTCTTGAAGTTTTAGCTTATAATATCAAAGATGATGGAATTATTTGTAGTACTATTGACTGTAAAAATGACAACTGTTATTATGCTCTATATCAATTAAACAATGGCGTTTATAATGTTTTAGAAGAACCTTGTGCAAAATCTGTTGACGATGTTTTAAGTTTATTAAAATCTGTTTATAATACCACAAATGTTAATTTTGTTGGAGATGGAATCTCTCCTGCTCAATTATGTAATTTCTGTATTGATAAATTTAACGCTTACAAGTCTAATTTTGAAAGTTCTAAAGAAGAGTTCTGTTCTTATCTAAATATTGAAAATTTGGGAATTGCAGGTTTTACAAAATTTATTAATACAAATAAAATTGGTGAAAATATTTTACCTTTATATTTAAAAAAGCCACAAGCACAAATTCAATTAGAGGCTAAGTTAAAAGAAAACATTTAATTTTCTAAACATTTTGTGTCTTAAGGAAGGAATGAGATTTATTATGGATTTGAAATTAAGTAAGATGTCTATTGAGGATTTAAAAAGTATAAAAAATGTTTTAGCTTCTGACTTTGATAATTTTTGGAGCTATGATGTTTTAGAGGAAGAATTAGAGTGTGACAATTCTTATGTAATTGTTGCTAAAGTTGACGAAAATACTATCGTTGGTTTTGCTGGTTTAAAAGTTATTTTGGATGAAGCTGATATTATGAATATTGTTGTAAAAAAAGATTTTAGACATAATGGTATTGGCTCTGTTTTGTTAAAAAATTTAATTAATCATTCTAAAGATTTAAATTTAAAAACAATTACTTTGGAAGTTAATGAAAATAATCTTTCTGCTATTCGTTTATATGATAAGTTTTCTTTTGATAAATTGGGTATTAGAAAAAATTATTATGATGGAAAAAGTGATGCAATTATTATGAGTAAAAAATTATAAAGCATTGGGACGTTGTTGGACCATTGGGGACGTTGTTGAATTGGTTGAAATCATAGATTTCAACCAATTCAAC
>CAKOWP010000034.1 GCA_934122385.1 uncultured Clostridia bacterium
AAGCTGGTAAAGCATTAAAAGATTTAGTAAATAATAAATAATTTGTGAATATATAAATATATGAATTCGTATAGAAGGGGGCCAGAAATGGTCTTCTTTTTTTGAAGATATAAAGGTTAGATATTAATATATATTATTTGTCAAAAAATTTAATAAAATTTAAATAATCAAAAAAATCACTTTAAGTCTAGTCTTCCAATATGTTTGTATTGAATTTTTTCTAGATTTTAGAGTGATTTTTAATTTCAAACTATTTTAATATTTTTACCTTAGTTATTCTAAATATCTTTATTGTTCACTATTGCTTATTTTCTCTAATTCTTCTATTGCATTATTTCTCTACATTTTTACTACCTCTGAATTTTCAATAAGTTTTAGCTATAAGTCCATTTGTTTTTTTTCTTTATATTTCATGAACTTTGGTAATTTAATTATATAAAATAGCTTTCTTACTTGAATTCTGTTTTTAGTATATGTTAATCTGTTGATTTTGTATATTCGACAACTAATTGATATTCTCCACCTGCAAATCCATTATTTTGGACACACCATCTAAGTTCTGAAGCTGAAGAATTCCAATATAAGCCGTAATGATCCTGGATAATTAATATTTATCCAGTTTCCCCAAGTATCTTTTAATTCACCATAATAGTCTATTATATTTTTTCCTGATGTTACTCCTTCTTGAGAAAATGCACCAGTTTCGTTTACAACTGTTCCTTTTACTACTTTTCTATATATAGTCTTTCCATCTGTCCAAGTACCAATTTTTATTTCATCTTCTGAATATATATTAGTATTTTTTATTTTTTCATATTCTTCTTTACTAATTGTTATTGTATCTCTACTTCCTTTTACTGAACTTTCAATTTTATTTTCATAATCTGCTAAAGTTAAGTTTTCTAATTCTTGTGCATCTTTTGATTTTTGTTCAGCTTGCTTTACCTTTCCAAATAATCCTGTATTTGTTAATGTTGCAATAGATATACCTGCAAGAATTAGTAAGACCACTATTGTGATTACAAGTGCAATTAGCGTAATACCTTTTGATTTTTTTTTCATTTGTTTTCCTCCTATATATAATTATTTATAATTTAATCTAATATAATTTTATAAATAAAAACGAAATAAGTCAATATAAAATACGAAAATAATTCCTGAAAAGATTTGGTAAAAAAATGAAATCAAAAGAATAAATATTGACATATTGGTAAATGATGTATAAAATAAAAATAGAAAACAAATAATATACAAAAGATGAGGTGGTATAAGTGAAATATTTAGAAAATCAAATTTCTGACCTTTTAAATGAAATAGAAAAATTAATAAAAAATAAAGAATACAAAAAAATTGAAAGCAAAAGAAAAGATTTAGACAAATTATTAAATGAATATTTAAAAAATTTCAAATAGAAATAAAAGTAGAGATTATACAAATATAATTCATTTATACAATTTGAAAATTTTGATAATATAAACAAAAAAGTTAGGTGGTATAAATGAAGAAGACAAGTGTAATAAAAATTGGAAAAAATATTCAAAAAATAAGAAAAAGTAATGGATATACTCAAGAAAAGTTAGCAGAAGCAGTTGAAGTATCTGTTAGATATATAAGCGATATTGAACAAGACAAATCAAAACCATCATATGAAAATTTAATAAAAATCTGTAATGTTTTTCAAGTAAGTTTAGATCAGATTTTTAGTGAATATATAAATACAAAAGAAAATAAAAGTATGGAATATTCGTTAGCAGGTTTTGATAAGCTTTCTAAAAAAGATAAAGAGACAATAGAAAACTTGATAATGTATTTTAACAAAAGTAAAATGTAATTAAATAAAAAATAAATATTAATATTAAAAATAATTTTTCTTGTAAAGTTGCTATAAGGAAGATTATTTTTGTGTTCTAAGTACTTGACTATAAAATAAAAAATGTATATTATTATAGTAAAAAATCATTTATAAATATGATATTCAAGGAGACAAAAGATGAAAAGAAAACATAGTAAATTGGTAACTGATGAATTAAAAAGAACAGCTCCACTATATATGTTAGGAATAGTATTTCATACAATAACATTATATATGATGCTTGTTATTGCACAGATATCTGGAAAAATTTTAGATATGATATTGCAAAATAATGTATCAAAAGAACAGATAATGCAAGAAATATATATACTTTTATTATGGTCTGCAATTATAATAATACCAAACACTATAAAAAGAGGATTTTATTTTACAGTTGCTAGAGCATCTGATACAAAACTAAGAAAAGAAATTTATAAAAAATTGCAATATGTAAAAGAAGATTATTATGAGAATATTGAAAAGGGAAAATTTTTAGCATATTTGACTAAAGAGATACCTATGATAAGAAAATTTTTAGGTGGATTTTTTCAAAATAGTATAAATATCTTTATGACACCAATTTTAGTAATTGTTTTATCAAGCAAAGGGTTAAATATAAATTTATCATTGATGCTGGTATCAATTTTAGTTGTAGCATTGATTATCGTATTAAATTTATACCAAAAGAAAAAAGCATTAGTAGAAGAGGCAAGAAAAGAATATGTAAATATGTCAAATGTAATTGAACAAAATACAAGTAATTTTACATTAATAAAATTATATAATAATCAAAAAGAGCAAAAAGATATATTTGAAAAAGAAAACAAAATAATGCAACAAAAAGATTATAATGTTGGAAAAATAGATAATTTAATAAATAATACAACAAACATAGCAGAAGGATTATCATATATTTTGACTGTAATATATGGAGTTATTAGTATAAGAAGTGGTCGAATGACAGTTGGTGATTTAACTGTTTTTATAGCTTTTATAGGAAAAATGTTTGGAAATATTAGTAATAGAGTAAATAAGGTTACAAGTTCTATTGTATATTTTAAACAAGCTGTTGATAGAATTGATCAAATTATGAACCTAGATATATATAACACAAAAAATAAAAATGAAATTGAGGAAATTAATTCTATAAGAGTAGAAAATTTAAGTTACAAATATCCTAGTAGCAATAAATATGTATTAAAAGATATCAATTTTGAGATAAATAAAAATGAAAAAATAGGAATTATAGGACTTTTTGGAAGCGGAAAAACTACACTTATGAATATTATATCTGGACTTTATGAAATAGAAGAAAATAAGGTATTTATTAATGGTATAGATATTACAAAAATAAATAAATATAGTATATTTGACAAGATTAGCTATATTTTACAAAAGGTAATTCTTTTAGATGATACGGTAAAAAATAATATCACATTAGAGAAAAAATATGATGGCAAAAAGATTATAGATGCTACAAATGATTCATGTATATTGGAAGATATTTTTAAAATGGAAAATGAATTTGAAGAAGTAGTAGGGGAAAATGGGCATAAATTATCAGGAGGACAAAAGCAAAGAGTCGCAATTGCAAGGAATATGATTACTGACAAAGACTTTATTATATTAGATAATATTTTCTCAGCATTAGATAACAATACAGAAAAAGAAATATTAAACAATATTATGAATATGAAAGAAAAAACGATAATTAATATTGCAAACAAAGTAACAGATGTAAAAGATATGGACAAAATTTATTTAATGATAGATGGTCAATTTGTAGATAATGGAACACATGAAGAATTACTAACTAGAAATAATATTTATCAAGAAATGTACCAATATGAAATGGCAGGTGAGCTAGTTGATTAGTATAGTAAAGAAAAATAGAGTAACAATAATTGTAATATCAATTTTATTGATTTTAGTAAATATTTTAAATGTACTAGCACCATATTTTTTAAAATTAATAATTGACAAAATTACTGCAAATACTATTCGGTAAATCATTTTTAATAATCTTAGCATTATATGTTTTAACGAGAATTTCAATGATTTTAGTTGAGGTAGTAAGAAATAGAAAAACAAATTTACTATCTAATAAAATGTTAAGCGAATTAAGAAGCAAAATTTTTAATAAAGTTTTATCATTAAAAATGGAAGATTTTGAAAAATTTCCATCATCTGATATTTATACTAGATTGACAGTTGATGCAGAAAATGTAAAAACATTATTTTCAGAGGACATACCTGTTATAGTAAATGATATAATGCATATTATTTTTATGCTTGTTGCAATGTTCGCAATAAATGTAAAATTAGCACTTATAGGAACAGCAATAATAATAGGATTTGGTATAATTGAGCTTTGCTTAATAAAAAATTTGAAAAGACTTCATAAAGAAACTGTTAAAAAGAGAGACGTACAAAGCAAAGAATATTCAGAAACATATAATAAGAGTAAGCTAACAAAATTTTTTAACTTAGAAAATAAAAATATTAACAAAGTAAATAGATTACTTAGTGAAGAACTGAAAATAAGAAATAAATATATTTGGGTAGACTCATTTCCATGGCCGGTAAGTGTACTATTAGAGGCTACTGCGATATATGCCGTTTTATATTATGTGTTAAACATTGAAAGTGGAATATCATTAGGAACTGTGTATATATTTTTATATTATATTAGACAATGTTTTTCACCATTAAAAGAATTGTTTAATCAAATAGAAGATATTCAAACATCACAAGTTTCATTAGAGAGAATAGATACTATTTTATCAATAAAGGAAAAAGAAGATATAAATAAGGGCTTAAATGTTGAAAATTTAAAAGGCAATATTCAATTTGATGATGTTTCGTTTGCATATGATAAACAAACTATTTTGAGAAATATTTCATTTAAAATTAATGCAGGTGAAAAGACTGCAATTGTTGGTAAAACGCGGTGTTGGTAAAACAACTATTACTAAAATTCTTATGAGATTATATCCTATTACAAAAGGAAAAGTCACTATAGATGGATATGATTTAAATGAACTTTCAATAGAATCTATTAGAAAAAATATTACATATATTTCACAAGATTCATATATTTTTAAAGATACCGTAAGAAAGAATATTGTCCTTGAAAGAGATGATATTTCTGATGAACAGATTTTAGATGTTATGGAACAAATCGGTGCTATTCCGTTATTGAATAGATTAGATAATGGGTTAGATGAAGTTGTTGATGTTAATAGGTTGTCAAAAGGTGAATTACAGGTTATTGCTTTTATTAGAGCTATAGTTCATAAGGCTAATATTTATATTTTTGATGAGCCTACTTCTAATATTGACTTGAGAACTGAAAAAATGATTCAGAGCATTATAGATAAGATTTCTAAGAGTAGCACTGTTATAATCATAGCTCATAGGTTGTCTACTATTCAAAATGTTGATAGAGTTTTGGAATTAAAAGATGGTAAGGTTTGCAAAAATTTTTAAAATTTTATTGACAAATTTATGAATAAGGTGCTAAAATAAGAAACATAATAATAAAAATACATTGCGTTAGAACAATACAAAGCAATTAGAAGTTACTTAAAAGAGAAAAAGGGTCACTGGCTGAAAGCCCTTTAAGGTCAACCTAAATTGTGAAACACATTGGAGCAATTTTTATAAAGTGGAAAATATTTGCAAAGCAAATACTTTCAAGCTGGGTGGTACCGCGGAATTATTTCGTCCCTGCATTTTGCAGTGGACGTTTTTTGTGTTTGTCTCTTTGGGGACGGTTCTGTTTGAGACATCGGTTCCAAATGAGACATTGTTTTCAAAAAGAACATTATATAAAAAATATGCAAAAAACGTTTACACTGCCAAATTCTGTATTTTGGGAAATTATGAAAATGTCCCAAACAGAACCGTCCCTAATGGGACAAAGGTAGGAGGTATTAAAAATGAACGAGTACAAAACACATACTTGTAACGAAATCAGTCTAGAAGACGTAGGAAAAAAAGTTAGAATTGCTGGATGGGTGCAGACTATCCGTGATTTAGGAGGGCTAGTATTCCTAGATATTAGAGATATGTATGGAATAACACAAGTTGTAACATCAGGAGAAGCAAAAGATGTTGATTTTGCATCACATATTCCAATAGAGTCAACAGTTACAGTCTATGGAACTGTAAAAAAGAGGGATGAAGAAACAATAAATCCAAAATTAAAAACAGGTCTTGTTGAAATTAAAATTGAGGATATTAAAATCTTAGGAAAAAGAACAAAAAATATTCCTTTTGAAATTAATACAAACCAAGAAATAAGAGAAGATTTAAGATTACAATATAGATATTTAGATTTAAGAAATGAAAGATTACAAAATAATTTGAAACTTCGTGCACAGGTTTTACAATTTTTAAGAAATCAAATGCAGGAACAAGGCTTTTTAGAGGTTCAAACACCAATACTTACAAGTTCTTCTCCAGAGGGGGCAAGGGATTATTTAGTACCAAGTAGATTACATCCAGGAAAATTCTATGCATTGCCACAAGCACCTCAACAATTTAAACAATTGTTAATGGTTTCTGGAATTGATAAATATTTTCAAATTGCACCTTGTTTTAGAGATGAAGATGCTAGAGCAGACAGGGCTCCAGGCGAATTTTATCAATTAGATATGGAAATGAGTTTTGCAACACAAGAAGATGTTTTCCAAGTAATGGAACCAGTAATGTACAACACATTTAAAAAATTCTCTGATAAGAAAATTGCAGAATATCCATTCCCAAGAATAACATACAAAGATGCAATGCTTAAATATGGTTCAGATAAGCCGGATTTAAGAAACCCATTATACATTATAGATTTATCAGATTTCTTCAAAAAATGTACATTTAAGCCATTTATTGATAGAACTGTAAGAGCTATAAAAGTTGAAGGACATATGTCAAAAGGATTCCATGAAAAGATGTTAGCATATGCTATGTCAATTGGAATGCAGGGACTTGGATATTTAGAGGTTCAAGAAGATATGAGTTTCAAAGGTCCAATTGATAAATTTATACCAGATGACTTAAAGAAAACTTTAATAGAATTAGCAGATTTAAAACAAAATGATACAATATTCTTTATTGCTGATAATGAAAAAAGAGCAACAGAACTTGCAGGACAAATTAGAACTGAATTAGGAAATAGATTAAATTTAATAGATGAAGATGTATTTCAATTTTGTTGGATAATTGATTTCCCAATGTTTGAGTTAGATGACCATGATAAATTGGCATTTAGCCATAATCCATTTTCAATGCCACAAGGTGGTTTGGATGCATTAGAAAATCAAAATCCATTAGAAATACTTGCATATCAATATGATATAGTTTGTAATGGAATTGAACTTTCTTCTGGTGCAGTTAGAAACCATGATATTCAAATAATGTTGAAAGCATTTGAAATGGCTGGTTACACAGAGGAAGAAGTTAAAACAAAATTTGGTGCTTTATATACTGCATTCCAATTCGGTGCTCCACCTCATGCAGGAATTGCACCTGGTATTGATAGAATGTTGATGCTTTTATCAAATTCAGATACTATTAGAGAAGTTATTGCATTCCCATTAAATAGTAAGGCTCAAGATTTAATGATGGGGGCACCAGGTAATGTAAGAAGAGACCAATTAAGAGATGTGCACATTGAAATTATAAAAAAATAGAGCATTTTATTATTGTAATTTTACGCATTTGAGTATATAATAAAATAGATTTTTAAGGAGGAGAGATAAGGTGAAAGTTAGTAAAGAAGAAATTTTACACATTGCAAAATTAGCAGATTTAGAAATTAAAGACGAAGAAATTGAAAAATATGCTCTTAATCTGCAAGATATATTAGAATTTGCAGAAGTTGTTAACAATGCTCCTGTTGATGGACTTGATGTTACAGTTGGTGCAAATGAAAAGAAAAATGTTTTTAGAAAAGATGAGATTAAGGTATTCAAAGATAATGAAGCATTATTACAAAATGCACCATCAGAGGAACAACATATGTTTAAGATACCAAAAGTTATAAACTAAATGTCGCTTTGGGGACGGTTCTGTTTGGGACATCGGTTCCAGATGGGACATTCTAAATAATAAGAGATAATAAGAGTGAAGGGAGAAAATGTGATGGATATAACAGAATTAACAGTACATGAATTGCAAGAAAAACTAAAAAACAAAGAACTTACAGTAACAGAAATAACAAAAGCATATGTAGACAGAATAAATGATAAAGAAAAAGATGTACAAGCATTTGTTACAACACTAACAGATGAAGCTCTAGATCAAGCAAAAGATGTACAAGAAAAAATAGATAATGGAGAAATCAGTGGAGATTTTGCAGGAATTCCAATAGGAATAAAAGACAATATGTGTACAAAAGGTGTAAAAACAACATGTAGTTCTAAAATGCTAGAAAACTTTGTTTCACCATATGATGCAACAGTTGTTGAAAAATTAAATGCAGAAAATATGATAGACTTAGGAAAATTAAATATGGACGAATTTGCTATGGGCGGTTCAACAGAATATTCATATTTTAAGAAAACAAGAAATCCTTGGAACCTAAACAAAGTACCAGGAGGTTCTTCAGGTGGTTCTGCAGCAGCAGTTGCTGCAAACTTAGTTCCATGGGCACTTGGCTCAGATACAGGTGGTTCAATAAGACAACCAGCAAGTTTCTGTGGAGTTGTAGGACTAAAACCAACATATGGACTAGTTTCAAGATATGGACTAGTAGCTTTTGCATCATCACTTGACCAAATTGGTCCAATTACAAAAGATGTAAGAGATAGTGCAATGCTTTTAAATTTAATTGCAGGACATGACGAAAGAGATACAACATCAGCAGAAATGCCTAAAAAAGATTATACAAAAGCATTAAAAAATGATGTAAAAGGTTTAAAAATAGGTGTTCCAAAAGAATTCTTTGGTGAAGGTATAAATGCAGAAGTAAAGGAAACTTTACAAAAAGCAATAGAAAAATACAAAGAACTTGGAGCAGAAGTTGAAGAATTTTCACTTGATATTGCTCAATATTCATTAGCAACATATTATATAATTGCATGTGCAGAAGCAAGTTCAAACCTAGGAAGATTTGATGGAATTCGTTATGGATACAGAACACCAGAATTTAGTAACTTAAAAGAATTATATAAAAAATCAAGAAGTGAAGGATTTGGAGAAGAAGTAAAAAGAAGAATAATCCTTGGAACATATGTATTATCATCAGGATATTATGATGCATATTACAAAAAAGCACAACAAGTTAGAACATTAGTTATGAATGAATTTAACAAAGGATTTGAAAAATATGATGTTATACTAACACCAACATCTCCAACAGTAGCATTTGACATTGGTTCAAGGTCAAATAATCCATTAGAAATGTATTTAGCAGATATTTGTACAGTATCTGTAAATATTGCAGGACTTCCAGGAATATCAATACCAGTAGGTGTTGACAAAGAGGGAATGCCAATTGGTATGCAATTAATAGGAAATAGATTCCAAGAAGAAACTATTTTAAATGCGGCATACACACTAGAACAAGAAATTAAATTTAGAGAAAATCATAAACCAGAATTTAAAAAATGAGACATTTTTGGACTGTCCCAAGTGTCTCAAAAGGAGGAGAAAATAGATGTCAAGAAGTGATTATGAAGTTGTAATAGGACTAGAAGTTCATGCAGAACTTTCAACAAAAACAAAAATATTCTGCTCATGTCCAACAGAATTTGGTGCAGCACCTAATACACATGTATGCCCAGTTTGTATGGCAATGCCAGGAACACTACCAGTATTAAACGAAAAAGTTGTTGAATATGCAGTAAAAGCAGGTTTGGCTACAAATTGTGAAATATCAAGAGATAGTAAAAATGATAGAAAAAATTACTATTATCCTGATTTACCAAAATCTTATCAAATATCACAATTTGATAAACCACTATGTGAACATGGATATATTGAAATTGAAACATCAGAAGGTAAAAAGAAAATTAGATTATTAAGAATTCACATAGAAGAAGATGCCGGAAAACTAAACCATGACGACTTTGGAGGAGGAAGCCTAGTTGATTTAAACAGAGCGGGAGTTCCTTTAATAGAAATGGTTTCTGAACCAGACTTAAGAAGTGCAGAAGAGGTTGAGGCATATTTAAGAAAATTAAAATCTATACTAGAATATATAGAAGTTTCAGACTGTAAAATGCAAGAAGGTTCATTAAGAGCAGATGTCAATGTATCTGTTCATAAACCAGGAACACCATTTGGAACACGTACTGAAATGAAAAATATGAACTCATTTAGAAGTATTACAAGAGCTATCGAATATGAAATTGATAGACAAATTGATGTGCTAGAAGATGGTGGAAAAGTAGAACAAGAAACATTAAGATGGGATGATGTATCTGGAAAAACATTTTCAATGAGAGATAAAGAAGATGCACAAGATTATAGGTATTTCCCAGACCCAGACTTAGTTGCAATAAAACTTTCAGAAGAATACATTGAAAATATCAAGAAAACTTTACCAGAATTACCAGAAACTAGAAAAGAAAGATATTTAAAAGAATATGAATTATCTGAAAAAGATGCAAATATTATAACTGCATCAAAATATTTATCAGACTTATTTGAAAGTGCAATAAAAGTATGTAACAATCCAAAAGCAGTTAATAACTGGATTATATCAGATATATCAAGAATTTTAAATGAAACTGAAACAGAACCAATTGCTATACCATTTGATGGAAATCAATTAGGAAAATTAGTTATTTTAATTGATAAAGGTACAATTAGTTCAAGTATTGGTAAAAAAGTATTAACAGAATTATTTGAAAATCCAAGAGACCCAGAAGATATAATAAAAGAAAAAGGATGGATTCAAATTTCTGATGAAGGTGCAATTAAAGAGGTTGTTTCTAAAATATTAGAAGCAAATCCACAATCAATTGCAGATTATAAAGCAGGAAAAGACAGAGCATTGGGATTTTTGGTTGGTCAAGCAATGAAGGAAACAAAAGGAAAAGCAAATCCTAAAATGTTAAATGAGATGTTCTTAGCTGAATTGAATAAATAAAAGAACCAATGGGGACGTTGTTAAATTGGTTGAAATTTTATTAACGATATAAAATCAAAATATAATTAATAATTTCGGCTGAAAGTCAATAGTTGGGGTGGAAAACTTTGAAAGTTTTCTGCTCCAATATTTTTATGCATTTTTAAAAT
>CAKOWP010000035.1 GCA_934122385.1 uncultured Clostridia bacterium
TCTAGTAACTCTTTGTCTGTGTTTTTCATTTGTTTTACTTTTTTCTTGATTTCAAATAGTTGTATCATTTGTATCACTTTCCTTTTTTGGTTGTGTTTTTTATTATTTTTTGTAAGTTTTGTTTTACGGTTGTATTATATCACTTTTTTGAAATTTTTAAAGTGTTTTTTTAAGAACAAATCTGAAAAGATCCTTGATTTTTTCAGTAAATTTGTTCGTGCGCGAAAATTTATGAAATAAATTTTCTGTGCAATGTAATTTTATATATTAGGAAAGTTGCATAACTTTCCTAATATATAAAAAAAAGGAAGAACTCTGAAATTTCAAAGTTCTCTCCCTCTGTCTGTGCTTGGACAGTGGTCAGTGCTACTTAATATTAAGCGTAGCACGAAAACTAGTGTCTACAAAGCTGTAATCAGGCAGGAAGATATTGCGACAGGCAACAGGACAATATTTTCCATCAACGATGCCACATCCACCACGTGCAACATAATATAAACTTTTGTTTTGTTCTTGTGTCCATTCATTCACATTGCCTGCAAAGTCGTAGATGTTATTAGTACACCATTCTTCTCTGCTTCCTGTTTCAACTACATCCTTCGGAGAATACTTTCCATTACCATAGTTGCCCCACTCAGTAGAGTCCTCTGCAATTTCAGCAAGAGTTTTTACTCCCGTTTTGATAAACCATTCCAATATCGAATCATATTCTGCCCCAAAAGTCAAATGACTCTTAACTGCTTCATTATCTTCGATAGTGGATGCAATCTTCTTTGCATCATCAAAATTGATGAACATCCACGGCATAACGCCTTTTACTGACTGCGGTTTCCCTTCTGAATTTTTTGAAATGTTATAACGTGAAATATAAAATCCCCCATATTTCTTAACACTTTCAAGTTGGTCAAGCAGTTCATCATTTAAAGCTTCATTGTAGTTATCAACCGAAAATTCAACTTTCCTGTAATTTCGTCTGCCAAATTTCTCCGAAAAATGTTCTCCATCAAGTGTTCCATTAGAGTCGAGACTTCCAACAGGAATCCATACAAACTGGCTTCTATCAGAGCATCTTTCAATTACAAATCCATTGTTCCATTCTCCACAGACATGCTTATATCCTTCTAGAATTGGAGGATTTACATAGTTTGTAGAGTAGTCATTGGCTGTAGTACTGTTCAGAGCTCTAATAATTAACTCTCCTCTTGTTCCCTCTAAGACTTCAAATGTTATATTCCTTCCTGCAGCAAGCACAATTTTTTCATACCGTTTCATAGTTTATACCTCCTTAAGTGATGATTTTATAACGGTTTCAACATGGCTGTTGCCATTATGTTAATAATACTACATTTTCTTTCATTTTGCAAATTTTGTAACATTTAAATAGTGTAAGATTTTTTTAATTTGCATTTACTGCCTTTTTCTGCTATACTGTAACCATTATGGAAGAGAAAGAAAGATATAAACACTTAAACAAATATTTAAAAGAAAAATTTGGAGAAAGAACATTAAAAATCTGTATCGATGGTGGCTTTACCTGTCCGAATAGAGATGGAACTATATCTACAAAAGGATGCATTTTTTGTAGTGAAAAAGGTTCTGGTGAATTAATACGTTGCGGTTCTGGTGATACTATAACTGAAAAAATTAGTAATCAAGTAAAAAATTATTTTAATAGTTATCGCAGTGAACGTGCTAATAAGTTTATTGCTTATTTTCAAAATTTTACAAATACATATGATTCTTTGAATATGCTGAAAGCTAAATATGATGCTGCTTTAATTGATGATAGAATTGTTGGTTTAGAAGTTGCCACAAGGCCTGACTGTATAAATGCAGATATTGTAAATTTGTTGAAATCTTACAAGGATAACTATTATGTTTGTGTTGAACTTGGTTTGCAAACTACTAATGATGAGACTGGCAATTTAATTAATCGTGGTTATTCAAGTTTCCAATTTACAACTGCTGTTAAGTTATTGAATGCTGCGGGAATTGATGTTGTTACACATATTATGGTTGGTTTACCATGTGAAACTTTTAATGATTTGAAAAATACTGTTGATTTTATTAATAAGCATAATATTCAAGGTTTGAAAATTCATTCTACTTATGTTGTCAAAAACACTGTTCTTGCTGATATGTTTTTTTCAGGTCAATATGAGCCTATTACTTTAGAGTATTATTTGGATGCTCTTACTTATGTTGTTACTCATATTTCGCCAGATATTGTTATTCATAGAATTTCTGGTGACGCTCCTAAGGATTTGTTGGTTGCTCCTGAGTGGAATTTGCATAAGAAATGGGTTTTAAATGGGTTTGATAAAATTTTGAAAGAACAGGATTTGTGGCAGGGAAAATATTACAAGACTTCAATTTAATATTTTATTAAAATTATTTGTATTAGTGGTTTAAATTATTTATATTATAGAAATTTTAGAAAGCCTATTTATGTATAAAATGAAGGACATAATTTTTTATTTAAAATTATGTCCTTTTTATATTATTCTTGATTCATACTATTTAAAGATTCTTCAACTTCTCTATATCCTGGTAATACTGCATCGACAAAAGCATCTTCGTCGCAATCTATATTCCATTTTCCATCTTCTTTTTTCATATTAATAGTAACTTCTGTTGTTACAGTTTCAATGTCTTCAGAATTATATTGTTCTATAAAATATTGCTTTAACTGTTCATTCATCTCTTCTTCTGTCATTGCACCGAACGCTTGAGAAAAGGCTACAGAGAATGCTTTTGATATATAGTTTCCAAATACTGTTTTTAAATTTTTATTGCTTATATTTAATTTCATTGTGCATTCATTTATTTTTACGTCTGTTGATACTACCTCATAGTTTAGATTTTTTAACATTGCTTTTTCCATATCTTGATTATCTGCTATGTTATCTTCTGATGTTGTATTTTCTTCAATTACATCTTCTATATTGATGTATTGTTTTATTTGCTCTTCGTCTCCTGTTTTCAATGCTGTGAACATTTTATCAACTGTTTCTAATGCTTGTTTTTTTGTCATATTTAGGGCTATAAAGTACCCTCCAACTACTAGTACAATTATTAATATTACTATTAATGCAATTTTTAAAATTTTTTTCATATTCTTTCCCCCTTTCTTGTGCTTATTAAATCACTTTTATGGGGTATTGTCAATTAAAATTTATATTCTTGTATAACTTTTCCATCTATATTTTTTAATATTATTTTATTATCTTCAATCACTATATAGCTATGCTCTGTATTGCACTTTGGAAGCGAAATTGAGCCTGGGTTTGCAAAGATATATCCTTCTTTTTCTTGAATAAATCCTTGGTGAATGTGACCATATATCATTATATCAAAGTCGTCATATGGTATTTTTTCTATGTTGTATTTATGTCCATGTGTAAAATAAAATTTCTTGCCGTTAATTTCCATTAAAATGTGGTCATGAAATTCAAATTCTGATATTGTTTCGTCTACTTCTGCGTCACAGTTTCCTCTTACTACTAAAAGCTTGTCTTTTAACGAATTAAGTGTTTGTGCTACTTTCATTGGATTATATTCTTGACTTAAGTCATTTCTTGGGCCATGGTAATATAGGTCTCCTAATAATATTATTTTGTCTGGATTTTCTTTTTCATTTATTTCTTTTATTTTTTCTCCATAGTATCCTGATCCATGGATATCTGATATTACTAATGCTTTCATTTTTTCCCTCCTACATTATTAGTCTATATCTTCTAAATTATTGAAGAATTCTTCTGTTAATTCTTCTTCATATACATATTCACCATTTTTATATCTCAATATACTATCATTTTGTATTTGATTTTTTAGTTCTTCTGATATTTCTGTTTCTTCAAATATTTTGTTGTTGTTTTTGTTTAGCAAGAAAACGCCTTTTGCACTGAAGTCTACTACCTGATATAGGCAGTTTTCTTCTCTATTTTGTTCTAAATTTTCTTGTTGTTCTAGTGAACTTTCTTTTTCAACCTCATTATTATTGTTGATTTCGTCGTTGTTTATTGTGTTCATCTGTTCTTTTTCCTTTGAATTTTCAATGTATTTTGATAATTCTTGTATAAAATTTTCTACTAAATTATTTTCTTTTATATCATTTGCTAGTTTGTTAAAAATTTCTAATTTCAATAAATCATCTCTCCTTTTTTGATTAAATTTTTTAATTATGTTTTATAATTGTGGTGAATTTTTTATACTGTATTTAATAGCTATTTGCTATTTTGAGAGCTTTCACCTGTTTGATAATTAATTGTAATTCTAGGTTGGACATTATACACATATACATTAAAGCTAATTCCTCGTCCATTATCTTCTACTGAATATGCTTCCATTTCTACTCCACTTGCAACTTTATTGTCTCCTTTAAAGTCTGGTGTTACTCTATAAAGTACATGATTATTATTGTTTTTTTCTATATATTCTGCTACTTTGTTTTCAAATGGTAACATTCCTTCAACATTGAAATAATTTGTGCCTGTTATTAAATTCAACTCGTTTGCATTCTCTCCCGCTAATTGATATCCTATTAGATGGCATCTGTTATACAAAAATTTTCCATCATATTTTGCTTGTTTCCAACCTGTTGGCTTTACATTGCTGATGTCTCCTCTTTTTTCTGTTGGCATTATTTCTTTGCATATATTTGCATATGCTACTCCGCATCTTTTCAAATTATCTAACTGACTGTAGTTTTCAAATGCTTTTGTTGTGTGCTCTTTTTCTTCAAAGTATGGTATGTTGTTGTTTATTTCTGTGTATATTTTGTCTTTGTATTCTGGTATGTTACTTAAATTGTACGTGGTGTTTAATACTGCATTTTCCGCTGTTTGTGCTTGTTCTGTTGTTATATTTGTTTCATTTATTTGATTTTCTTGATTATTATTTTCTTGTTTGTTTATTATCCAACTTGCTATTATTAATATTAATATTATTAATGTTGATATTATTTTTTCTGTTTGTTTGTTTTTTGTTTTCTTTGCTCGTGTACTCTTTTTCACTTTTGTTTTCCTTTCGCTTCACTTCGTTTCGCTCATCGTCATCCAAAATTTTTTCAAAATTTTGTCTGCCAAATCTTGGGCGTTTCGCTCATCGTCATCCAAAATTTTTTCAAAATTTTGTCTGCCAAATCTTGGGTCTTTTTATTAATTTTGAATTTTGATTTGTTCTTCTTTTATTAATTGATATCTTATAAGTTCTTTACTATCTAGATTTTCCTTATGCATATCAACTGCTGTAATTTGATGGTTATCATATGTTGTGTAATAATAGATTCCTTTACTTGCATTACAGCAAGATGTATAAATTGTTATCTCATACTTTCCGTCATCTACTTCACAACATCCCCTTTGTTGATCTACTGAATTAAGAATATGAAAGAATTGGCTAACACTTTCATTTTCTGTATCTTTTGAAACTGAGTTCATTTTTACAAAACTTGCTCTTATAAATCTAGATTGTGAAGATAAATCACCCGGTAGTCCTATTGCTCCCATCCCTCTGCTGTATCTATCTAAATTTATATTTTTTGCAAATTTGTTTTCAGGTGATTTTGGTGATAAATTCATATAATTGTTTAATGCAAACATTTGCTTATCAAATGGCGGGTTATTAGTTAAAATTCCTACTGGATTTTCATATATTTTTATTCCATCTTTCATCGCTTCAACTGTTATGGCTTCTTCTTTGTCTGCTATAATCCAATGTAATTGTGCTAGTGGTAATTGTTCATTAAATGACTCATTTAAAAAGTTCATTTTTTCTATTATTTGTCGTGCTTCTTTTACGGTTGTGCATTGACTTAAAATCCATGGTATAAATTCATATTGTGTTATATTGTCTTTTCCTTCTTCTTTTGAATTGTAGTGTGTGTTCCCTACAAAGTTCAGTCCTGCTATTCCTAAGCCTTTTTCATTTATTGCATCATAGTATAGTGGGTAGTTTTCTGCTACATATGCCATTCCTATTATTGCATAGTGATTTTTTATTGGTTCTTTTTCTTTGAATTTGAATTCGTAATTTCTTGGTGTTATTGTTATTTCGTCTCCATATGAGAATTCATAGTCTAGTGTTCTTCCAAAATAAAAGTCTTTTGTTTTATATGTTGCTGCTGTACACATAATTTTTTCCTCCTTTCGCTTCACTTCGTTTCGCTCATCGTCATCCAAAATTTTTTCAAAATTTTGTCTGCCAAATCTTGGGCGTTTTAGCTCATCGTCATCCAAAATTTTTTCAAAATTTTGTCTGCCAAATCTTGGGCGTTTTCACTCATCGTCATCCAAAATTTTTTTCAAAATTTTGTCTGCCAAATCTTAGAAATTTTGCTCATTTTAATATTTTTTTAATTTTAGATAGCAATTTTTTCTGGTTCTGGATATTCTACTCCAAATGTCTCTACTGTTACTTTTTTCATAACAGGTGGTTCTACTGGCCTATCTTTTCCTCCACCAAATGGACTTCTTGTAATTACTCTTGATTTTACAATTTTATCTACTACATCCATTCCTTCAATTACACTTCCAAATGCTGCATATTTTCCATCTAAGAATTCTGAGTCATCTGTTACTATAAAGAATTGAGAACCTGCACTATTAGGCATCATGCTTCTTGCCATTGATACGATTCCTCTTACATGTGATATGTTGTTTTCTACTCCATTTTCTTTGAATTCTCCTTTTATTCCGTATCCTGGGCCTCCCATTCCTGTCCCTTCTGGGTCTCCTCCTTGTGCCATGAATCCTGGAATTGTTCTGTGGAATATTAGTCCATCATAAAATCCTTTTTGTACCAAATTTACAAAGTTGTTTACTGTTTCTGGCGCTTTGCTTGGATATAGTTCTAGTTTTATTATTCCCCCATCTTCCATTTCTATTGTTACTATTGGTTTCTTTAAATTTTCACTCATAATTTTCTCTCCCATCTTTTATTCTATCTTAATTTTTTATTTCAAAATTTTTTCTACAAAGTCATTATCATTAAATAATGTAATTGATTTTGGTAAAACATCAATAATAAATTTATTTCCTGTTAGTTTTTCTCCATCAACATTAAATGTTATTTCTTCATCAAGCTCTAATTCTACATGATTTGTTCTAAATTTATGAATTCTCCTTTTTCCTTCATGTTTTCCTTTTTTCAGCCTTAAAATTAATGGAATCATTTTTATTTTTGACATTTCTTCTGCATAATAAACATCTAAAAGTCCATCCGTTAATGTTGATTTTGGTGCAATATTAAAGCCACCTCCATAATATGCTCCATTGCAAATGCTTAAAATTGTATATTTGGTTTCAATGTTTTTTACACTAGTTTTCAATTTCATTTTTTTATGTTTAAATTTTATAAAAGTATAAACAATACTTGCATTGTACAATTGATTTGTTGGTATTATTGTGTTCCTTAATTTGTCAATATTGTTTGCTACTTCAGCATCGATTCCTGTACATGCTACATTTATGAAGTATTTGTCATTAATTTTTCCTATATCTATCAACGTCTCTTTATTAGGCAAATTTTTTATAGTTCTATATGTATCATTTCCTGAGCCTGATGGAATAATACCTAGTTTATTTTTAGTACCAACTAACGCAGGCAACACAAGTGTTAGAGTTCCATCTCCTCCTACAACATATATTACATATTCTTTATCTCTGTATTCTAAAGCAATGTCATATCCACTTTTTTCTTTTGTTATATATCTAATTTCAAATTCAATATTTTGATTTTTACATTCGTTTTCTATATTGGGTATGATTTTTTTGCTTTTTCCTCTTCCAGCACTTTCGTTTACTATAAAAATCCATTTCATATTTAATTTCAATCCTTCCTCAAGGTAGAAACCCTGTTGGAAAAATTTTCAATTTTCCAACCTTTCCTACTTTCTAAGTATGTTTAATACTTCATTCTTAATATAATTATTTGCTTCTTCTATTTCCATTTTACTAACATCTATTGGTTTTCCAAATTCAATTGATAAGCCTTTTCTAAATGTTTTATAGTCTCCTTTTATTGCAAATGGAATTATTGGTGTGTTCGTTTTTTGAGCTATTTTAACTGCTCCGTATCTGAATTTCAAAAGTTCTTGGTTTGTCCTATTTCTTGTTCCTTCTGGAAAGATTCCAACTGTTCCCCCTTGTTTAAGCACTCTTTCTGCTTTTAATATGGCTACAGGATTACTTTTGTTTCTGTGTACTTTTATAGTTCCAATGCTTTCAAAAATTTTTCCGTGTATTCCTTTGAATAGGCTTTCTTTTGCCATGTAGTGTACTATTCTGTTTGTGTTTGACATTACCATTATTGGGTCAAATGCGTGCTTGTGGTTTCCGACAAAGATAATTGCTCCTTTTTCTGGTATGTTTTCTGTTCCTTTTACTGTTGGTTTATATATTATTTTTAGCATCTTGCTATATATTGTTTTTGCTATTTTGTATAGTGTTTTGTTCTCTTTCATTTTTTGTTTCCTTGTTATTATTTTCCACAATTATATCACTTTTTGTGGATAAATATTAAATTTTAAAATTTTCTAGTAGTATAATTATTTTTTACTCTTTTATATCTTTAAGTATTTTCTTAAATAATTCTCTAGTATTTTCATATGTAATTGTTTTAACCGCTTCATTGAAATCTAACCATTTTATCTCATTAACTTCACATTCCTGTGCTTTAATCTCTCCACCTGTGCTTTTTGCAATAAATAGAACCACTTGTTTTAATGTTCCTTTATCTGTTTCATATTCCATTGTATATCTTTTATTAGCATCAATTTCTACTTCTAAATTAGTTTCTTCTTTCACCTCTCTTGTTGCAGTTTCAAGCTCTGTTTCATTTTTTTCTACATGTCCTTTCGGAAATCCCCAATGTCCTTGTGTTTGCTTGATTAGTAGTACTTTATTATCATTTATTATGATACATCCACAACATTTTTCTCTTTTGTGGTTGATGTTTTTGCTTAATATATTGTTTACTTCATTTGATTCAAATTCATTTTTCAAATCATTGTTTATTTTATGTACTGGTATTTTATTTTTTTTTAGTATTTCTTTTATTGCTTCTGGTAGGATTTTATATTCATCTATTTTGCTTATTTCTATCCATTCATAGTGTAGGTTTTCTTTGCCCTCTACATTCTTTAGTGTATGTTCTATTTTTTGGTCTTCTTCGTTTATGAATTCTGCTTTGTGTACAAATAGTATTTCGTGATATTTCTGTCCTTTTTCTTCAAAGAAATTTTCTATTGTTGCTATATAACCTGTTGTTTTTACTTCTTTTCCAAGTTCTTCTTCAATTTCTCTTTTGACTGTCGTTTCTGAATCTTCTCCTATTTTTACTCTTCCTCCTATTAGTGCATAGTGGTCTTTAGTTATTTCTTTGTGTACTAATATTTTTCCGTTGTGTTCTATTATTCCTGCTGCTCTTATGTTTAGTTTGTAGTTTTCTACTTCTATTGTTAAATCCATACCCGTTCCTCCTTTTTATTTTTATGGTAATTATATCATAATTATAGGATTTTTTATAGTATAGAATGAAAAAAGTATTTACTTTTTTACTATGTTTGTTACAGTTCAGTAAGGGAAATCCCTGAGATACCTGTGAATGATATTTTTCATATGAGTTAGTATTGATGCGTGCTTTTTTTCTTGTATATCTATATTATATTTTTTATGGGTGGGCTTCGGGTTATGAGAGTTACATAATATATTTTATTAGATGTGTTGAATTGTATTGTATGCTAGTGATATTAGTGCTTTGGTGAATTTTTATTTAGTGTACATTTTTGTTAAAATTGGGGTGTTTTTGAAAATTTGATCCCCAATTTCTCCCCAAGTGTTACTAAACATATTTTTGTATTTTTATGGTTTTAATTGCAAAATTTTTATTGCAATTGAATTGATATTTTTAAGGAGGAAATTTTTATGGAATTTAATAAAGATAAAATTCAAGATTTAATGAATGAGTGGATAGTTTTTAGAGATGAAGAACTTTGTAAATTAACTAATGAAGATATGAAACATTCTCTAGACTTTGATACTTTTTATAATTCAGTTTTGAAAAATGTTTCTAAAAATAGTGAGAAATTTATGATTAAAAATTTGGACAAGTTTTATGAGCAAATTATGGATTTTACTGGTTATTATAATGATAAATATTATAGGGCCGGTTTTGGTGATTGCTTGAATTTAGTTATTATGAGTCTTGGAGGTAATGGTATTGAGACTAAATAGATATGGTAAATTAGCTAAAAGGTATTTGGAAGAATATAAACCTTTTAAATTTTCTCGTTTGGTTATGGATGGCTCTATTATGGATTATTTATTGGATTTCGAAAATCATTTAAAAGGTTATGCTAATTTGGTTGAAATTGAACTTAAAGAAAAGTATCCTGCTCCTGCTGATAAAGATAGTTTTATTGAACAGGTTAGATATTTGAATATGATTCAGGAGATGGTGGATGAGTTTGTGATGGAAGAGGTTAAGTTGGTGTAGAAAAGCAAAAAGTCGAGATAATTCTCGGCTTTTATTAAGGTCTATTATACTTATATAATTTTCTAGAATTGTCCACTTTTGATCCATCTTCTTTTTTTTCATACGCTTCATCTATCCATTTTTCTAATTCTAAATGTGGATATGTTGGATATTCATACAATTTTGCATAACCAGAATTAATATTATCTTGTAATCTTTCTGGAACAGT
>CAKOWP010000036.1 GCA_934122385.1 uncultured Clostridia bacterium
ATTATTTTTATTAACTATATATTTGTAAAAGCTAATATGAGAAATACTAAATCACTTCATAAAATATCAAGTGGACTTTATAAAACAAATATAGACATTCGTAAAAAAAACAACAAAAAAATAATAATTATGGTAATATGTTCATAAACAAAAGTAGAAATGTTGCATTTTAATTACAGTGCAATATGGTTTTAATTTTCTTTTGTAGGCACTTATAAACTTTGCACCTGTCTAAATACTTTAATATTTAGACAGATAATAAAAACGGAGGATTATACCATGATGAATACTACCAAAGCGACAGCATTTTGGCAGAGCAAAAAGCCAAATTATTGTTTTCAAAATTCTGCACAGTTTATACTGAATGGAAGAGATAACAGCAAGAGACATTCACTTGGAGCAACAGCTTCTTGTGGAGCATGCGGAGATGGACCATGTGGCATTGGCGGATGTGGAAGTAGTGGCTGTGATAGCTACTAATGACATCTTACCAATATTAATGACTATCTAAAAATAGGAGAGGGTCACATTTTAGTGACCCCCTTTTGCAACAAAAGGAGAAAACAATATGGATAATAGTTTTTTTGCTCTTCAATGGCATATTACGGAAAGATGTGATCAAAGATGTAAACATTGTTATATTTTTAATGGAAGAAATATGACATATACTGAATTTTCAGTGGAACAACTGAGGAAAATTGTAAACGATTTTGAAGAAACATGTCAAAAAATGAAAAAATCTCCAATACTTACAATTACAGGAGGAGATCCACTATTATACCCTGATATTTGGGGATTTTTATCTATTCTTAAAGAAAAAAATATAAAATTTTCAATATTAGGAAATCCATTTCATATCGATAAAGATGTAGCAAAAGAATTAAAAAATTTAGGATGTTACAATTATCAGATGTCAATAGATGGATTAAAAGAGACACATGACTTTATAAGAAAAAAAGGCTCTTTTGATGAAACCTTAGATAAAGTTAAAGTTTTAAACAATGCAAATATTCACACATCTATTATGACAACAGTTTCAAAGTCCAATATAGATGAAATACCCAATTTAGTTCCTATTGTGGTAAAAGCAGGAGTAAAAAACTTTGGATTTGCAAGATATTGCCCAAACCCAGATGATTTAGACAATATAGTTTCTCCTATAGAATATAGGAATTTTTTAGAAAAAATGTGGGACAAATATATTGAATATAAAGACTCAGGAACAAGATTTGCACTAAAAGATCATTTATGGAAGCTTTTTCTTTATGAAAAAGGATTATTTAATGCATTTTATGAAGAAAATTTGATTGTAGATGGATGTCATTGTGGTATAACTCATATGACTATTCTGTCAAATGGTGAAGTACATGCTTGTAGAAGGTGTGAGAGTTTAATTGGAAAAGTACCTGAACAATCATTGTATGATATTTTCTTTGGAAAAAATTTAAACGAATATAGAAAATATGATGAATTTGAAAAGTGCAGTAAATGTGAATTGTTAAGGTTTTGCAGAGGATGCCCCGCAGTTACAAAATGCGCAACAGGAAAATTCTATGGAGCCGATCCACAATGCTGGAAGTAGCATAGTAGTTTTTATGGATTTTAGCCAGTTTTTTACTGGCTAAAATTCGTTAATAATTTATACGGAGAATAAGAAAGATGGATAATAAAAGTAATTTTTATAAAAAATCACAAATGTTTAATAAACCGTCGAATTTATTACGAGGATTCTTTAATATGAAATTAAATGAAGAATTAAAAGGTAAAAAAGCAATTGATTTTGGTTGTGGAGTTGGAAATGATACAAAATTTTTAATTGAAAATGGATTTTTTGTAACATGTGTTGATAAAAATAGTAAATCAAAAGAATTAGTTTGCAAAAAATTACAAAGTAGTAATAAATATGAATTTTTAAATGAAGAATTTAAAGACGTAAACTTACCTGAAGTTGATTTATTTTATTCATGCCTTAGTTTACATTTTATTAAACCAATAGATTTAGAAAATGTTATGAAAAAAATAAATGAAAGTATTAAAAAATATGGATTTTTTGTACGGTAATTTTTTAGGTGAGGAAGATGATTGGAAAAAAAATAAAGATTTAAACTTTTGGACAAAAGATAAAATTTTTGAATTTTTTAAAGACTATAAGATTTTTTACTATGCAGAAAAGAAGTATATACAAGATAGTGCAATTCAAAAAAATAAAAATTGGCATGTATTTGAAATATATGCCCAAAAAATAAAGTAACCTTATAAATAAAAGGCTCTCTATAAAACCATTTTATACTTTATAGAGAGCTTTTATTATTTGACATTATTTACATCTATCAAATAACTAAAATATTCGGTTTTACCATTTAAAACATCATTATAAAAATTTTGTTTCCAATTTATATAAGATAAACTATCTTCAATTTCTTGTTTTTTTAATTCCAACTCTTTTTTCTTTGCATCCAGCATAGCCTTTCTTTCAGGAATAGAAGACTGACCTTGTAAACACAAATTAAGATATGATTTCATTTCCTCAATACCCATACCACATTTTTTTAAGCAAGAAAGACTTTTAATCCAGTTTATATTATTATCATCAAATATTCTATAATTATTTTTATCTCTTTTAACATTAGGAATTAAACCTTGATTACAATAAAATTTTAAAGTTTGATAACTCATTCCAACCTTTTCACAAGTTTCTTTCATCGAATACATAAAACATACCTCCAAAAAATTTAAAAAATTTCATAAAAACTATTGACCGATAGCAACTATCGACATATATAATAACATCGAAGAATAAAAAAGTCAAGGAGGAATGAAAATGGAATATGTAACTTTAAGTAATGGCGTAAAAATGCCAAAAAACGGATAATGCCAAAAGAAGTAAAACAAAATATAAATAACAAGTTTTAGAGGTGATAAAATGAGAAAACCAATTATTGGAATAATAGGAAAAGTTCAACCACAACACGAAGAAGATATTTGGCATAGAATTGGGGAGACTGATGAATTAAGATATTTAATTGTAAAAAATGGTGGTACAGCTATAATGTTATTGCCAACAGAAAAAACTTTAAAATTCAATAATAATGATGTTAAAGATAATACAATTTTAAGTGATGAAGAAAAAAATGAATTATATAGGCAAATTGATTTATGTGATGGCTTCATATTACAAGGAGGACTATACAGTTCAAATTATGAAATAGAAATGGCTAAAAAAATTATAGAATTAGATAAACCTTTTATTGGAATATGTGCAGGGTTTAATAACATTTTAAGAGCATTGGGAACAGATGTAATTGAAAATAAAGACGGAAGCCACGACATATATGATAAAGATTACAGACATAAAATATTTATAAATAAGGAAACAAAATTATACAATTTAATAAATACAGATGAATACTCTGTAAATAGTATCCACAGCATGATGGCACCCAAAGAAAATGTTGAAGGTTATGCAAAAATATCATCTATTTCTTATGATGGATTTGTAGAAAGCTTTGAGTTGAATAATAAAAAATTTATTATGGGAATAAAATGGCACCCAGAATTAATGATAGAAGATGATTTCACTAAAAGATTATTTAGAGAATTTATTGCGGAATGTAAATAGAAATAGCAGATTAACTCTGCTATTTTTGCATTTCACGATAACTATTACCCCACTGAACCATAGAATCTAAAACAGGACTCAAGCTCCAACCAGTATCAGTAAGAGAATACTCAACTCTTGGAGGAACTTCAGCAAAAACTTCACGATGAACCAAACCAGACTTTTCCATATCTCTTAAATTATTAGTAAGAACTTTTTGACTAATACCAGTAAGAGATTTACGAAGTTCACCAAATCTTTTAGTACCAGTTAATAAATCATGAATAATCAAAATTTTCCATTTATCTCCAATAAGTCCCATTGTAATTTCAACAGGACAAACAGCAGATAGTTCTTTTTCCATTATAAATCAACTCCTAATCAAAAATCTATATCAATTTAAAAGTATTATAACAAATTAAACAAAAAAAGTAAACAATATATCTTAATAAAGTCAACAATAGTATCTATTTGGATGTAATATCCAATAAAATATACATACATAAAAATATTTTAAAAAATTCTATATTCTAAAAGCAGCAAAAATACACAAAAGTAACTTTAAAGTAACTATGAAACAAAAAAGTGCCTACTAAATTCAATAAAAAGAAAAAGGAGTGTATAAAAATGAAAATTTCAAAAGTTAATTTAGGAAAAGGATTTATAGATATTTATGATTTTGGAGAAATAAAATTACATTGTTATCAAACAAATGATTTAATGAATGACGAAAGTTATATATTAGAAAACAAAGAAAATGTATTACTAGTTGAATTCCCTGCATTTTATGATAATTTAGAAGAATTTGAAAAATATGTAAAAGGACTAAACAAAAATATTGCAGGAAAAGTATTTTCAGACCATCCAAATGGAGGAACAATACTTCAAGATGTAAAAGGATACGCATCACAAGGGACAATAAAATCAATGAAAGAAGGAACAATACACAATTTAGTAACAGGATTCGAAACAGCATTTAATGGAGCATTTGCAAAAGAATTCCACAAAATAACAGATGTATTAGAAGATACAGAAGTTAATATTGGTGGATTTGAACTAAAAATAACATATCATGATAGTATTATCAAGTCATTACACACCAGAAACATTAAAAGATGTTGACACAAAAATTGCTTATCTTGAAGAATTAAAAGTATTAGCAAAAGAATGCAATGATGCAAATGAATTTGAGGACAAAGTAAAAGCAAAATATCCAGAATATAGCGGTTTGAATTATTTAGATATGACAGCAGGATTTTTCTTCTCAGAAAATTAAAAATTTGCAAAAGAGAATTACCAAAAATTGAAGAGTAATTCTCTGTTACTATTGTTTTATATAAAATTCTCATGTTATAATATATAAAAAATTAAGGAGCAAATAAAAATGATAATAAACACAGGATGCAGAACAGACATACCAGCATTTTATTCAAAATGGCTAATGAATAGAATAAGAGAAGAATATGTACTGGTAAGAAATCCATATTATCCATCACAAATAACTAAATACAGTTTATCACCTAAAGAGGTAGACTGTTTAGCATTTTGCACTAAAAATCCAGAACCAATGTTAAAATACTTAGGTGAATTAGACCAATATAAGCAATATTGGTTTGTAACAATTACGCCTTATGGAAAAGACATTGAGCCAGTTGTGCCAGACAAAGAAAAAGTAATAGAAAGTTTTAAAAAATTATCAAACCATGTAGGAATAGACTCTATTGGGTGGAGATATGACCCCATTTTAATAAACAAGGATTTTGATGTAGAAAAACACATAGAATGTTTTGAAAAAATGGCTAGGCAATTAAGAGGATATACTAACAATTGCACTATTAGTTTTTTAGATTTATATGAAAAAGTGAAAAGAAATGCACCAGATTTAAGACCACCAACAAAAGAAGAGCAAATCCAAATAGCAAAAGCATTTGCAAAAATAGGAAAAGAAAATAATATGACAATTCATGGTTGCTGCGAAAAGAATTTCTTGGAAGAGTATGGGATAAAATGTAATGGATGTATGAGTCAAGAAATTGTAGAAAAATCAATAGGATGTAAATTAAAACCACCGAAAAGAAAGAATTTAAGGCAAGAATGTAATTGTCTTATGGGTAATGATATAGGTTCTTATAACACTTGTGGACATTTATGCAAATATTGTTATGCAAATGCAAATAAGTCATTAGTCATTGATAATATGAAAAAACATAAAGAAAATTCTCCATTTTTGATTGGAAACATTGAAGTTGGAGATAATATTAAAGAGGCAAAACAAAAAAGATGGATTGTAAGTGAAGATGAACAAATTAGTTTTATTTAATCATAGATAATTTATATTTTTTATGTTATAAATAGTACTAAAGGAGAGTGATATCTATGTATAAAAATATAGAAAAAGAAAAAATATTAGAATTAAAGAATATGGTTGAATACCAAGAAGGACAAGTAGTAAGCAAAACACTAGTACAAAACGAACTAGTAAGTGTTACAATATTCTCATTTGACAAAGGAGAAGAAATATCAACACATGTAGCAGGCGGAGATGCAATGGTAACAGTATTAGAAGGAAAAGGAAAATTTACAATAGGTGGAAAAGAATATATATTAGAAGCGGGACAAACAATTATTATGCCAAAAGATATTCCACATAGTGTTTTTGGAGAAGATAAATTCAAAATGATATTAGTAGTTTCTTTCTAAATAAATATAGCAGATATTTAGTTGATAAATATCTGCTTTTATGATATAAAATAATAAACAAAAATATATTAAGAAAAATGGAACGGAGCAACAAATGAATAAAATTAAAGAAGAAAACAAAATATTAATAATGTTAGCATTTTTCAGCATTTCAGCAGGATTATGGGGAAATTTCAGACAACTATGGTTACAAGACAACAATTTTATGGTTACAGATATAAGCAACATAATAAGTATAGGAACATTTATAAGTGTAATAATTATAGCCTTAATAGGAAAGTATGTAAAATTAGACAAATTAAAAAATATGTTGGTAATTGTATTAATAACAAAATTTATAAATATGATATGGCTATATTTATTAAACCAAACAATATCAACAGAACTCATAAAATTATTAATAATAATAGATATAGTAACAGAATACATAATAATAACAAGCATATATCCATTAATAACAACAATAGTAAAAACAGGAACAATATATAGCAAACGTCGACTAACAGAATATCTATTCAGAGATATAGGAATCTTGTTTGGAGGTTTATTTATAGGAAAAAGCATAGCAGGACTATTAATAAATTATAATATATGTTTACTAATAGCAAATGCATTTTTAGCATTAGCACTTATTGTATTGCTAAATATAAAAGTAAATAATTCAAAAAATGAAAAACACGAAGAGTTATCTGCAAAAGATATTTTTAAGGATAAAATTTTGATTTTATATTCTATTTATACATTAATTGGGACAATAGCAATGTCAACAGCTCTCGGTTTAAAAATGATTACACTAACAAATTATTTTAAGTTTAGTGATAGTGTAGCAACAAATTATCTATTAATTGTTGGGTTATTAGCAGATATCTTTGGAATAATTGCACTAAAATACTTAACACCAAAAAATGATTACATAACAGTAACCATAAAATTTGGAATAAGATTTTTAGCATATGCAATAGCATTTATATCAAATAATATGATGATTACCTTAATTGCAATTACATGGTCTATATTTATATCAACATCATATGAAAACATATGTGATGCAGTATATATAAATAGATTGGACAACAAATATCAATTAAATTTTTCAAACATATGTCACATTATTAGATTTTTAGGAGAAGCAATTGGTGTATTTTTATGTGGGTTAATGTATGAAAAAGGCTTAAGATATATGTTTGGCTTATCTGCTGTATTTATAATTTTTCAATTAATTCTTGGATATTATATGATACATTTAAGACGAAAAGAATAAGTGTTTAAAGGAGACAAACAAATGATATTATCAGCAATTTTAATAATAATAGGATTTGCACTATTAATAGTAGGAGCAGATTTATTAGTAGACGGTGCAAGTGGAATAGCAAAAAAATTCCACATACCAGAAATCATAATAGGACTTACAATAGTATCAATAGGAACATCAATGCCAGAACTATTTGTAAGTATAACATCAGCAATAGATGGATACTCAGACATGGCACTAGGAAATGTAATAGGAAGTAATTTAAGCAACCTATTGCTAATATTAGGACAATCTGCACTAATTAGACCTGTAGTATTTCAAAAAGAAACAAGAATATATGAAATTCCAATGTGTTTAATATTTACAGTAATATTTATAATCTTATGCAACACATCAAATACAATATCAAGACCAGAATCAATAATATTATTAGTACTATTTGTTTTATTTATTGGGTATACAATATACATGGGAAAAAGAGAAAGTCAAAAAGAAATTCTAGAAATAAAAACAGATGAAAGCAAAAATGACAATACTGTCAAAAACATTTTATTAGTAATTATAGGAATTGTTGGACTAAAAATCGGTGGAGATTTAGCAGTAAATAACGCAGTAAAAGTGGCTCAATATTTTAATTTGAGCGAAAAAATAATAAGCCTAACAATACTAGCAATTGGAACAAGTCTTCCAGAACTTGTAACAAGTGTGACTGCCGCAATAAAAGGAAACAGTGATATTGCGATAGGAAATATAATTGGTTCAAATATATTTAATATGCTACTTATTATTGGTGTGTCAGCAGTTATAAAACCAATTAGTTTTAATACAAGTTATAATTTAGATTTATCAATATTATTTATATCAACATTAATATTAGCACTATTCCCAGTTATTCCACCAAAAGACAAGATGAGTAGAATGAATGGATTGGTTTATGTTGTTATGTATGCAGCATATTTAGGAATATTGTTTTTAGTATAGTAATATAGAAAGTCTTTTTATCATGAAAAAAGAAAGTGCAAAACGCTTTCTTTTTTTGATTTTTTATGATAAAATGTGAGCATAAAATCAAAATAAAAAGAAGGTAATAAAAATGAAATTAAATATAGTAATGGTAGAACCAGAAATACCACAAAACACAGGAAATATAGCAAGAACATGTGCAATAACAGGAGCCAAACTACACTTAGTACACCCACTAGGATTTAAAATTGACGAAAAATCAGTAAAAAGAGCAGGGCTAGACTACTGGGACAAGTTAGACATAGAAGAGCATAAATCATTAGAAGATTTTTTAAATAAATACAAACCAGAAGAAAACAATATGTTTTTTGCAACAACAAAAGGAACTACAAAATATACAGACATAGACTATTCAACAATGGATGAAGTATTTGTTTTATACGGAAAAGAAACAAAAGGGTTACCAGAAACTTTGTTGGAAAAATACTTGGACGAAAAAACAATAAGAATACCAATGCTTCCAACTCTTAGGTCTTTGAATTTATCAAATTCTGTTGCAATTATTACATATGAAATTTTGAGACAACATAATTTTGAAGATTTACAAGAAACAAGTACATATTTTAGCGATAAAATATAAAACAAAAGAAAAATATAGAATATGTGCAAAAGACATTTTCTTAAGTAGAATGAAAATTTTAGCAATGGGAGCAAATTATGGAAAAAATATACAAGGAACCAAACAAATCAGAAACAGAAACAACAATAAATGTATTATATAGTGAAAATATGCTATCAATATATACAAACAAAGTGAATTTGCAAAAACAGCTCAACAAATTATTAGGAGCTCCTACTAAAGAAGACAAAATTAAAAGAAGTATTGCAGGAAGCAGATGGAATATTTCATTAGATGATAAAACAAAAATACAAAAAATAATTCTAAAAGCCAATATATATGAATTGTAATCTAAAAATCAAATTTATAATATAGACAATAAATGGCAAAAAGTAAAGACAAATAAAATTGTAGAATAATTATAAGATAAAATGGAAAAATAAAATTATAAAAATCAGAAAAAAGGAAGAAGATTACAATGGATAAAAAATTAATTGCATTAGATTTAGATGGAACACTATTAAACAGTGACGGAATAGTAAGTGAGGTAACAAAATTACATTTACAAAAATTAAAGGAAAAAGGACATATAATAACAATAGCAACAGGAAGAATTTTAAACAGAGCGCTTGTTGGAACAGATGGAGCAGAGTTTACAAATTATATTGTTAGTGACGCAGGAGCAGCCGTTTTTAAAAATAATGAAATAAACAAAGAGTGGAAAGAAGTATATGCACATGGATTATCAAAAGATATTGCTAAAAATATTGCTTCGTATTATGATAAAGACAAATTTATGACTATAAATATATGTGATAGAAATAAGATACACCATTATGACCAAACAGTTAATATAACTGAATTTTTAGAGAACATAAACGAAATAATACATGTATCAGTAACGTTTATAAACAATGAATTTGTAGAAGAATATTTAAAAATATATACAGAAAAATTTCCTAATTTAAAAGTAGAGGTTATGCAAGATAGTTTTGGAGAAGTTAAATGGCTAGAAATTGCTCAAAAGGGTGTCGAAAAATATAAGGGAATAACAGAAGTTGCAAAACTAGAAGAAATTTCAAATGAAAATATTATTGCATTTGGCGATGGCTTAAATGATGTTGAAATGCTTAGAAAATGTGGTGTTGGTGTTGCTATGAAAAATGCTTTACCAGAAGTTAAAGAACAAGCAGATTATATTACTTTTAGAACTAATAATGAAAATGGAGTTGTAGAATTTTTAAAAGAATATTTAGTTGAAATATAAATTATAGAAAAAGGAAGAAAAACAATGGACGAAAAATATGGATTTTTTAAAGCACTAAAAGATTTATTTAAATACTCAAAAGAAAATAAAAACAAATATATTTTAGGAACAATATTTATGATTATATTTGTAATTACATCAATGGTTTATACAACAATGAATTCAAAATTAATAGCAAATATAATGAGTCTAAACTTAGACAAAGCAATAAGATTAGTTGTTATATGTGCACTTTTAAGAATATTTTCAATAACATTCTGCCATAATCAATACAGAAA
>CAKOWP010000037.1 GCA_934122385.1 uncultured Clostridia bacterium
TTAGTTAAGTTGTTGCATGGTATGTTATGCCACGTTAATTTGATTCCTATTAATAAAATTGAAAATGGTGCTTATTCGAAGTCTTCTAATGATAATATTATGAAGTTTAGAGATTATTTAAATGATCATGGAATTGTTGCTACTATTAGAAGAGAGCTTGGCTCTGATATTGATGCGGCATGTGGACAGTTGAGAAGAAAAAATTTGAAAGACGATGAATAAAAATTCGTGATTTTGGGGACGTTTTTGAACCAATGGGGACGTTGTTAAAATGGTTGAAATTTTTAATTTCAACCATTTTAACAACGTCCCCATTGGTTCAAAAACATCCCCAAATCCCGGAATTTTATAGTATAATACAAATTAATCCTCCTGAACCTTCATTAACAATACGTTCCAAAGTTTCTTGAAGTTTCATTTGAGCATCTTCAGGCATCTTAGAAAGCTTAGTTTGTAAGCCCTCATTAACAAGTTCATGCAAACTCTTTCCAAAAATGTTAGACTCCCAAATTTGTTTAGGGTCATTCTCAAAACCAGAAAGTAGGTAATTTACTAATTCTTCAGACTGTTTTTCAGAACCAACAATAGGTGAAACCTCAGTAGTTACATTTGTTTTTATCATGTGAATGCTTGGAGCGGTGGCCTTTAATTTTACACCAAAGCGAGAGCCTTGTTTAACCATTTCTGGTTCTGCTAAAACTAAATCATCAATTGATGGGGTAACAATTCCATAGCCTTTTGCATTAACTTCTTCTAGAGCATATGCAATTTTATCATATTTTTTCTTAGCAGAAGAAAGGTCTGTAATAATCCCAAATAAGTCGCCTTCATTTTCAACATTAACACCAGTGATTTCTGATAATACTTTGTAGAATAAATTTTCTTTTACATCAATTTGAATTTTTACATTACCAGAGCCAAGTTCAATATTTGTAATTGTAGTTTTTGAAATTATTTCAGTTTGACTTATTTTTTGTGTACAATTTGAAATATCTTTTAAAACATTTGCATCAGCAAAAGCGTCTTTAATTTCATTAAATAATTCAGTTTTTATAGGATGATTAAAGCTTAATCCATCAACCCAACGGGGTAGTTTAATAGCAATTTTTTGTGCAGGAAATTCGTATAAAATCTTAGAGAACATTGTGTTTATGTCGTTTATACTTAAGTTTGCACAGTTTATAGGCATTACACTTGTATTATATTTATCAGTTAATTTTTGAGCCAATTCTTGAGTGTAATCAGATGATGGAGTTTCAGAGTTTAGTAAGATTATGAATGGTTTATTTAAAGCCTTCAATTCAGAAACTACACGCTCTTCTGCTTTTATATAATCTTCTCTTGGTATATCTGTAACAGTTCCGTCAGTTGTAACTAAAACGCCAATTGTTGAATGTTCTTCAATTACTTTTTTAGTACCAATTTCGGCAGCTGTTTCAAATGGAATTTCCTCATCAGACCAAGGTGTCTTAACCATTCTAGGCATATCATCTTCTAGGTAGCCAATGGCATTATCAACTAAATAGCCAACACAGTCAACTAAACGAGTTTTGAATTTTAAGTTATCATCTAAAGTAATCTCAATAGCCTCATTTGGAACAAATTTAGGTTCAGTTGTCATTATAGTTCTGCCACCAGCACTTTGAGGCAATTCGTCTTTTGCTCTTTCTTTTTTGTATTCATTATCAATATTTGGAATTACAAGTAAATCCATAAAATTCTTAATAAATGTTGATTTACCAGTACGGACAGGACCTACAACCCCAACATAAATGTCACCATCAGTTCTTTTTGCTATGTCCTGATATAAATTTGAACTTTCCATCTATATACCTCCCTTAAAAATGCGGACTTTAATATGAAAATATAAAAAATGATATTATTGTCTGCACTGTTCAAAACAATTTAAATGTTTGTACCACATAACTTTAATTAATGTATATTGTGAATTTTCAAATGATATGACAAGTTTTAGAAAAAAATTTGCAAAAATCAGTACATTGTGATAAAATGGCGAAAGTAATTATAATAGTAATTGAAATGAACAAAAAAATTGAAATAGAATAAAATATACTAAAAATGCAACTTGATTATCGAAAGATAGTTAAGAAAAGGAGAAGACTATGGATAAAAACGAAGAAATAATAAAATTATTAAAAGAATATAATCAAGAACATATAATAGAATTATTAAATAAATTAGAAGAAAATAAAAAAGAAGAATTATTAGAACAATTAAAAAATATCGATTTTCACCAAATTGCAGAATTATATGAAAATACAAAAAAAGAAATTGAACTTAAAGAAAATAAAATTGAATCAATATCATATTTAGATAAAGAAAAATTGACAAAAAATGAAAAAGATACATTTGATAATTTAGGAGAAAAAGTTATTGTTAGTGGACATTATGCAGTTGTTACAATGGCTGGAGGACAAGGAACAAGACTTGGTCACACAGGACCAAAAGGTACTTTTAAATTAGATGTTTATGGTAAAGGAAAATATTTATTTGAAATTTTAGCAGAAAACTTAAAAGAAGCAAATAAAAAATATAACACAATTATTCCTTGGTACATAATGACAAGCAAAGAGAATAATGACCAAACACAAGAATTTTTAGAGAAAAATAATTATTTTGGATATGATAAAAATAGTGTTAAGCTATTTGAACAAGGTGAATTGCCATTGGTTGATACAGATGGAAAAATGCTTATTGGAAAAGATATGAAAGTAAGAGAAGCTTCAGATGGAAATGGTGGAGTTTTTGCATCATTAAGAAAAACAGGTATGCTTTCTGATATGAAGGAACGTGGTGTTAAATGGGTATTTATTGGTGGTGTTGATAATGCTCTTTTGAAAATGGCTGATGTTACATTACTTGGAATGGCAATTGATAAAAATGTTCAAATTGCTTCAAAATCAGTTGTTAAGGCAAATCCGCATGAAAGGGTTGGAGTATTTTGCAAAATGAATGGTCATCCAAAGGTTATTGAATATTCAGAATTACCAGAAAAAATGGCAGAAGAAGTTGATAATAATGGAGAATTGAGATTTGGTGAATCTCATATTATGTGTAATTTATTTACAATTGATGCTATTGAAAAAATAAGCAAAGAACCATTAATCTATCATAGTGCTTTCAAGAAAAATTCTTATATTGATGAAAACGGTAAAGAGATTATACCAACAGAACCAAATTCATATAAGTTTGAAGCGTTTATTTTTGATAGTTTTGAGTTGTTTGATGATATTGCAATTCTTAGAGGTAAGAGAGAGGATGATTTCGCACCTGTTAAAAATAAAGAAGGTGTTGATAGTCCTAAAACTGCTAAGGAATTGTATGAAAAATATTGGGAAAGAAATTAAAAAGAGGGATTATGGGGTTACTACTCCAAATTCCTCTTTTAAAATATTTTTAGGGAGTGAAGACTCGTCCCCTAATCCCTATTTTTGTATAACTACATAGTTTGATTTCCTGGCAAGAAATAATCAATAACACCATAAATCAAAGCTCCAATTATAGCAGCCATCCATGAAATAGAGTAACCTGCTACAAAAAATTGAGTAACATATAAAGTAATAGCGGCCAATGCAAAACCTACGAAGCCTTTACCAAATGGGCTTGCATGTAAACCTGTAAATTTTGTAACTAAGTAATCTATTACTGTTAAAACAACAGCGGCTATAATTAAAGTCCAAATATTATTAATTGAAAAACCAGGTGTAAAAAATGCAGTAATACCTAGAACAACAGCAGCAGCAATTAATCTACCAACTATTTGCCACACTGTGGAAGTACTATTTTCACTTCTTGTTTGTGAATTTGACATATAGAAAACCTCCTTAAATTTTTAAAAACTTATGCAAATTAAATTTGCAATTTCAAGGCTCTAATTTTATTATTCACGAATTTTTAAATAATATTCAAAAATATAAGTATAAAAAAGTTAATTTTTGTAAAAAATAAAATAAAAAATATTATAGTAAAAAATATAAATACTAAAAATAAATAAATTAGTAATTTCAAATATTTAAAATTATATTTTTAATGTAAATAATGATTGAGGTGAAAAAATGTTAATTATTTTTTTTAGAGCAATAATATTATACATATTTGTATTAATTGTAATGAGGTTAATGGGAAAAAGGGAAATAGGGCAATTGCAACCATTTGAACTTGCAATTTCAATAATGATAGCAGACTTGGCTACTATTCCTATGAGTGATATAGGTGTTCCGATATTCAACGGATTAATTCCAATTTTGGGACTGTTAGTTATGCATTTGTTAATTTCATTAGTAAATTTAAAAAGTATAAAGGCTAGGGAGATTATTTGTGGAAAGCCAACAATTTTAATATATAGAGGAAAAATTGATGAAAAGGCTTTAAAAAAAGAAAGATTTACAGTAAATGAATTGGAAGAAAGACTTAGAGGAAACAACATTGTTAATTTAGGTGATGTGGAATATGCAATTTTGGAAACAAGTGGACAAGTTACGGTAATTCAAAAGCCTGAGAAGAGAACAACTACTCCAGAGGACTTCAATATTACACCAGAATATGAGGGGATTCCATATGATTTGGTTGTTGATGGAAAAGTTATGAACCAGAATCTGCAATTAATTGGAAAGAATTATAATTGGTTAAAAAAACAAGTTGAAAAATTTAATATGAAGCCAGAAGAGGCATTGGTTGTTACTTATGATGGTAAAGGACAAATTTTCTGCCAAAAAAAAGAAAAGAAGAATTCATAGAGCGTAGAGCATAATGTATAATAAACAAATGTTATAAGATTTTTATGTGATTAAAAGGAGATATGTGCATGACGAAGGAATTAGTTATTTCTGTAATTATTGTTGTAGTAATAATTGCGGGAGATATTTTTACTACAAAATATACAAACAAATCAATTGAAATAGCTACACAGAGTTTATCTGAAATTAGAAAAGAAATGGAAAAAGAGAATGAAGAGGACATAAATAAAGATAAATTAAAAGAACAAATTAAAGAGATTAGAGATGATTGGAACGAAAGACATAAAAAACTTGCTATTTATATTGAACATGATGAGTTAGAAAAAATTGAAACTAATTTGGCAAGTCTTAATGGTTATTTGGATATGGAGGAGTATGGGGATTCTATGGCTCAACTTGATGCTAGTGTGTATGTGTTGGAACATATTAAAAATAAGACTACATTGAGTTTGATAAATATTTTTTAAAATTTGACTATTCTTGCTGTATATGGTATAATTTAATTATAGAATTGTTGTGAAACCAATAAGAAAGTTTTCTTGGAGGTTTCATACCTCCAAAGTAATTTAAGGAGGTAATTACATAATGATGAAGATTACATTAAAAGCAGCAAGCGAAGAAGAAAAGAATATTCTTTGCGAGGCAATGGAGGAAACCAAAAAAGAACTTGATGAAAAAATAAAACAGGAAACAGGATGCTCAAGCTATGAGCTAGAAAAAAAATACGAGGATGAGAAAATTGTCCAAGGTATTTTTAAAACATATAACGAAAAAATAGGAACATTTAGTTTTAGTAAAACAATCGTTCCATCGTTAGTAGTAAATGTATACTAATATGAAAAGTGACCTTTGAAATATAGGGTCACTTTTCATATTAGTTATTTATTCCCATCAATTTTTGCATACTTTTTAAGTTTTTCATAAACAAGGTAATTAACAGTACCAGCAGGAAAATGACCATTTTTATCCTTCTTACCAGCAGGAACACCAGTCAAAACCTCAATACCCTCCTCAATTGTAGAAACTGCATAAACATGGAACAAACCATCTTTAACAGCAGAAACAATTTCATCAGAAAGTTGCAAATTATCAACATTTTGAACAGGAATCATAACACCATGTTCACCAGTCAAACCACGCATTTTGCAAATTTGGAAATAACCCTCAATTTTTTCATTAACACCGCCAATAGGTTGGATTTGACCTTTTTGATTAACTGAACCAGTAACAGCAATGGCTTGATTTATAGGTATTCCAGAAAGACTAGAAAGCAAACCATAAAGTTCAGTACTAGAAGCACTATCACCATCAACACCATTATACAATTGTTCAAAACAAATACTTGCAGTTAAGCACAAAGGAATATCTTGTGCAAACATTTCACCTAAATATCCAGATAAAATTAGAACACCCTTAGAATGAGTAGAACCAGAAAGTTCAACTTCTCTTTCTATATTTACAATTCCATTTTTACCAGTATATGTGTTAACTGTTATTTTTGCAGGTTTACCAAATGAGTAATCACCAATTGTTAAAATTGTTAAACCATTTATAGTTCCAACCTCAAAACCAGTTGTGTCAATTAATAAGGAATGGTCTTTTATCATTTCCATATATTTTGCATCAAACTTTTTAACTCTTTCAATTCTTTCTGCTAAAGCCTTGTCAACAAACTCTGCAGTTACAATTTTTGACCTTGACATTTTAGCCCAAGTTGCGGCCTCACCGGCAACTTTTATTAAATCATCAAATCTTGTTGATAATTTTTTATGACTTCCAGCAAGTTTTGAAGCATATTCAATTAATTTTGCCATAGCGCCTTTATCAAGGTGTGGAAGTTGTTCGGCTTCGCAGAAACCGTGAATTATTTGAGCCAATTTATTTGCATTTTCATTATTTAAAGGTGCATCATCTTCAAATTCAACTTTTATTTTAAACAATTTTCTAAAATCAGAGTCCATTGCTAAAAGTGTTTGATAAATGGTGGCATTTCCAATTAAAATAACTTTTAAGTCTAATGGAATAGGTTCAGGTTTTAAAGAAACCATAACCATAGATGCACGTTGGTCTGTTGTATTTTCTATACTTATTTCTTTAACTCTTAATGCTTTTTTTAATGCTTCATAGCAGAAATTATTTTGTAATAAATCTTTTGCTTGGAAAATGATGTAACCACCATTTGCTTGTTGCAAAAGACCTGGTTTTAACATTGTATGGTCTGTTTTTAATGAACCATAATAATTTTCATATTCAAGTGTACCGAAAATGTTATGATAAGAGTAGTTTGAATCCATTATAACAGGTGCACCCTCTGTGTTAGAGTTATCAACAAATAGATTAACTCTATAATTTAAAGATGGGTCTTGCTTTCTTTGGGCAGGATTCATTTGTTGTTGTTTTTCTTTTTCTTTGTCTTCGTCAACAAAATATGAAACATTTTTTAGAACATCTTGTTTAACATCATTTAAGAATTTTGTTATTTTTTTATTTCTCTTAAATTGTGATTTTAAGTAATTAATGTGAACATTAATTGTAAGTAAGGCAATATTTGATTGCCATTCTGAAATTTTTTTATCTGACTGTCTTTCTATAATTTTAATTTGTTCAATTGCATCCATAATTTGTGCTTGAACAATTGAAGATTTTTCTTCATATACTTGTTTTATCTCATTATCTAATTTATCAAATTCTTCTTCATCTATGGCCTTTCCATTTACAATTGGCATCATATAAATACCATTTTGAGAAGATTTAACTTGAAAATTATGTTTTGATGCATCTATATTTAATTTGTCTAAAATGCTAGAACGTTTTTCTTCAAATTCTTGTTTAAGTAGTGCTTTTTCTTTTTCAAAATCGTCTGCATTAAATGTTTTTTTGATATCTTTTTTTACTTCTAAAATGAAGCCATCCATTGCATTTTTAAATTCTTTTCCTTGTCCTGCAGGAAGTGAAACTGCAATTGGTTCGTTTGGGTTATCAAAATTGTAGATATAGCACCAGTCATTAGGTGTTTTTTGTTTTTTTGATATTTTATTTAAATAGTTTTTTGTGTACATTGTTTTTCCAACGCCACTTGGTCCTTCAATATAAAGGTTGTAGCCCTTTACATCTACTTGTAGACCAAATTCAAGTGCTTTGATTCCACGTTCTTGACCTATTCCTGTAGTAATGTCTTCCAATTCTTGTGTTGATTCAAAATTGAAAATATTTGAATTACAAGTCATTTTTAGGTCTTTGAAATTTAATTCGTTTTTATTTTTCATTAGTTTTCCTCCAAAATTTTTTTCTTTTATTGTGTCCATTTTTTTTTGTATTATTTACTACTGATATTGTATATTAGTTGTTGAAATTTGTAAAGATTTGTAACAAAAATTTAATATAAAAATAATGACCAAGTATTCAAATTTTTTAAAAAATTTTCAAAAATATTGCAATATTTCATTATAAAATATATAATAAGGAACGAAAAGATAGGGGGAGGGCAAAATTAAAATTTTGTTTATATCTTAAAGAAGGAATGTGATAAATATGAATAAAACAAAAAGAAAAATATTTGAAACATCAATGAAATTATTTGCAGAAAAAGGATATGATGCTACAAGCATAGAAGAAATAACAGCAACAGTAGGAGTTGCAAAAGGAACACTTTATTACCATTTTTCAAGCAAAGAAGAAATATTTAATTTCTTAATAGAAGAGGGAATAAAATTATTACAAAACAGTATTGATATAAAAACAGAAAAATTAGATAACTATATAGATAAAATAAAAGCAATAGTATTAATAGAAATAAAAATAGTAAATAAGTATGAAGACTTTATAACAATTTTATTGAGTCAATTTTATGGTAAAGAGGCTAGAAATAAAATGTGCCAAAAACATGTTTTTGAATATATTGGAAAAATTGAAAAAATTGTAAAAGATGGAATGGATAAAGGACAGATAAAACAAGGCAACCCAAATGTAATAGCTTCAGAAATATATGCTTTAATAGCGTCAACATTAGTTTATAAAATGAAAGATGGACATGATATGGAAATTGCGGAAGTTATAAAAATTTATAAGGAATTTGAGAGCACACTTGTTGAGGGACTTAAAGTCAAATAAACTAAATTTACATTAATTGTTAAATTTATAAATGCTTAGGGATTTAAGAAAAAAAATAAAAAAATTAAAAAATGCGTTTGTAACAAAAATGTAATATTTCTGTAACCAAAATGTAAACTAAAAAAACTGCAATTCTATTGTAGTTTTTTGTTTAATATTGTATAATTATAAAAGAAACAGTAAAAGCAATAAAGCGTAAGATAAAGGAGGTTGTTTACAATGTCAAAATCAGGCATAGTAAACGTGAGAATGGTAATCACGGAAGAGAAAATCTTATCAAATATAGAAAAAATTCAAAAAATGATAAATCCTAATAGTAAGAAGCAAATTGTACAATTAGAAGAAGATGCTTACTTTAAGGATTTAATAGAATCAATAAAAACATATTTAATTGAATATCCTAAAAAGAAGAATTTCCCTAGTAGCGTATATAAAGCTGCTTATGGATTAGTTGAATTTGCAACAAATCAATTTGAAGAAAATACAAAGAGAATAGAAGAATTAATTAGACAAAGAGAACAAAATATAGCATTAGCTGGACAATTAAAAGAATTAATTGAAACTGTAGAAAATAAAGAGGAAAATTGGAAAAGCAGAGTAAAAGAAGCTGAACAAGATTTTTCAGAGGATATAATAGATACATTAAATATATTAGGAAAATGCAAAAGTCAAAAATCACAAAATTATATTGATGCAATGAAACTATTAAATGCTAGAGTTAACAATTTGGAATCAAATTTACATATTGAAATAGATATGGAAAGAATAGAAGATAGATCAAAAGCATTAAGTTATATAGGAATAGAAATAGCAGATGCATTAAAAGCTATTCCAACACCAATAGAAGAACCTGAAAAAGTAGAGCAAGTTGAAGAACAACAAGAAACTGCAAATGTTCAAAATATACAAGAAGTTTCAAATGCCCAAGAAGAACAAGCTCAACAAGAATATGTTCAAGAAACTACTTTTGAGAAAAAACCATCTTTATGGCAAAGAATTAAAAATAGCAAAGTTGTTAGAGCTATTAGATATATTTCTAAAATTAGAATTGTTGTTCAATATCCAGAGGCACTTCCAGAAGGAAGAGGAGAAAATTCTTAAAAATAAAAAGGAATTAAGGTTAAACACTTTAATTCCTTTGAAATTTCATTTTTTTGAGTGTGATAAAAAGTTGATTTAGGGAAGAAAATTGAAAATTTTCAGAAATTGTTCTTAAAAAATTAAAAAAAGTATTGACAATGAAAAAAAAATAGGTTATACTTTATCTTGCGTTAAGCAAGAAACATTTTAATATTTATGCTCCCTTAGCTCAGTTGGTCAGAGCAACCGGCTCATAACCGGTGGGTCCAAGGTTCGAATCCTTGAGGGAGCACCAAAAAGATTATACGGCTGAAAGTCAATAGTTGGGGTGGAAAACTTTGAAAGTTTTCTGCTCCAATATTTTTATGCATTTTTAAAATGAA
>CAKOWP010000038.1 GCA_934122385.1 uncultured Clostridia bacterium
ATTAGAAAAGAACTTAGTGATGTAAATACAATAAATATATATGATGTAGAAACTTTAGAAAAAGCAATACAAGAATTAAAACAATAAACCAGAAAACAGAAAAATTTATGGTGGTCATAATTACTAGAAATGAGGACCATATTAATCTAGACATGGGAGGAAGAAAAAATGGAAGAAAAGAAAGTAGCTTTAATAACAGGCGGAATAAGAGGAATAGGAAAAGCAATAGCAATAAAATTTGCAAAAAACGGATATAATCTAGTTTTAAATTATGTATCAGATAGAACAAATTTAGAAGAATTAGAAAATAAATTTAAAGAATATAATATTGAAGTTTTATTCATAAAAACAGATGTATCAAATTTTGAGGATTGCGAGAACATGGCTAAACAGGCTATAGCAAAATTTGGAAAAATAGATGTTTTGGTAAATAATGCTGGAATCACAAAAGATAGTTTATTACTCAGAATGACTCCAGAGGATTTTGAAAAAGTAATAAATATCAATTTAAAAGGCACATTTAATGTTACAAAAAGCATTGTACCTTATATGATGAAAAAAAGAACAGGTAAAATAGTAAATATCAGTTCAGTAGTTGGAGTATCTGGAAATGCAGGTCAATGCAATTATGCCGCTTCTAAAGCAGGTATTATAGGATTTACAAAAAGTATTGCTAAAGAATTAGCAAGTAGAAATATATTAGCAAATTGTGTAGCACCTGGTTTTATCGATACAGATATGACATCTGTTTTAAGTGATAGTGTTAAGGAAAATATAAATGCTCAAATACCATTAAAAAGAATGGGAAGTAGTGAAGAAATTGCAAATTCAGTTTATTTCTTGGCTGGTGAAGAAAATACATATATAACAGGGCAAGTTTTAAATGTTGATGGTGGTATGTTGATGTAATAAAAACAATTGTATTAATATTTTTTTTATCTCATTAATTAACATTAATAATATAAAAAGCAAAAAAGTAGGGAGAGATATAAAACCTCTCCCAGTGAATGAAAATAAATTACCCTAAAAATAAAAATGTTACAAGTATAGTTTTCATACTGTCTGAATAGAAGACATTAGTGTTTAAAACTTTAGGTTCATAATTCAAAACTTTTACAAGTTTTACAATTATAGAAGCAATCTCAACATCAGGACAGCTGATCCGTTTGTCCAAAGTTACTTGTGGAATGGCTATGGTAACCGTTTGGTTTTTCATGCCATTATTCCTAAAGATAGTTATTTGGTCTTCGAGTAATTTTTCAATAGACCATTTTTCATTCATATGCTTTACCTCCTTAAGCGTTATAATAAATATTATAACATATACTATTGTAAAATGCAAAAATATATTACTTTTAAATGAACAGCAAATAAAATTATTTATACATAAACTAAAAATCAATTTCAAAGAAAGGAAAATTAAAAATGGAAAGAAGAGTTGTAGTAACAGGGTTAGGAGCCATAACTCCTATAGGAAACAATGTAGAAGAATTTTGGAAAGGAATAAAAGAAAACAAATGTGGCATAGCACCAATAACAGAATTTGACACAGAAAAGTTCAAAGTAAAATTAGCAGGAGAAGTAAAAGAATATAATCCTGAAGAATACTTTGACAAAAGAAGCTGCAAAAGACTAGACAAATTCTCACAATTTGCAATAATAGCATCAAGAGAAGCAATGAAAGACAGTGGAATAACACCAGAAAATACAGACATGAACAGAGTTGGAGTTGTAATCAGTTCAGGTATAGGTGGACTTTCTACAATAGAAAAAGAAAATGAACACTATATAGAAAAAGGCCCAGATAGAGTATCACCAATGTACATACCTATGAGCATATGCAATATGGCTGCAGGAAATGTAGCAATCGAATTAGGAACAAAAGGTGAATCAATATCTGTTGTAACAGCATGTGCTGGTGGAACCCATTCAATAGGTGAAGCATACAGAATGATAAAAAACGGATATGAAGATGCAATTTTAGCCGGAGGAACAGAAGCATCAATTACACCTACAGGTATAGCAGGGTTCACAAATATAAAAGCCTTAACCCAAGCAACAGATGTAAATAGAGCAAGTATTCCATTTGACAAAGAAAGAAGCGGATTTGTAATGGGAGAAGGAGCAGGTGTTATTGTTCTAGAAGAATTAGAACACGCTAAAGCAAGAAATGCAAAAATATATGCAGAAATAGTAGGATATGGAGCAACATCAGATGCCTATCATATAACATCACCTGCACCAGACGGAGAAGGTGCTGCCAGAGCCATGAAAAGAGCCTTAGAAGAAAATAATACAAAACCAGAAGACATTACATATATAAATGCTCATGGAACATCTACGCACCTAAATGATGCAGGAGAAACATCTGCAATAAAACTAGCATTTGGAGAATCAAGTAAAAAAATAATGGTAAGTTCAACAAAAGGAAATACAGGACACTTATTAGGTGCTGCAGGTGGAGTAGAAGCAGTTGTTTGTATAAAAGCAATAGAAGACAACTTTGTACCACCTACAATAAATTACAAAGTACCAGATGAAGAATGTGATTTAGATATAGTACCAAATGAAGGCAGAAATATAGAAGTGAAATATGCAATGTCAAATTCATTAGGATTTGGAGGACATAATAGTTCTATAATATTCAAAAAAATTTAGGAGGAAAATATGGATTACGAAGAAATCAAAAAATTAATTGATGATATGGGAAATGCAAAAATAGACGAACTAGAAATAGAATTTCCTGAAGGTATGAAAATAAGCATGAAGAAAAATACGGAAAAAGAAATTGTAGTAACAAATGGTGCACAAATGCAAGCAAATGCAATATCAACAACACCTATAACAAATGATGTTTTGAATAATCAAAATAACGCAGAAGTACCAATAAACGAAACAACAGGTGATAAAAATGCACAAGAAGAAAATTACAAAATTATAAAATCACCTATGGTAGGAACATTTTATTCTAGACCTGCACCAAATAAAGACGCATTCGCAAAAACAGGTGATACAGTAAAAAAAGGTCAAGTTATATGTATAGTAGAAGCAATGAAACTAATGAATGAAATAGAATCAGAATTTGACGGAGAAATAGCAGAAATATGTGTAAAAGACGGAGATGTGGTAGAATACGGAACACCATTATTTAAAATAAAATAAATAAAAATTTGGATGACGATAAGTGAACGAAAGGCGGAAAATTTAAATGTTAAATAAAGAAGAAATCAAAAAAATAATACCACAAAGAGAACCATTTTTAATGATAGACGAAGTAGAAGAATACAAACCAGGAGAAAGTTGTACAGCATACAAAAATGTATCAGCAGACGAATATTACTTCAAAGGTCATTTTCCAGGCAACCCAATTATGCCAGGAGTATTAATGGTAGAAGCACTAGCACAAACAGGAGCAGTTGCAATACTATCACTAGAAGAAAACAAAAATAAGAATGCTCTATTTGGGGGAATAAATAATTTAAAATTCAAAAAACAAGTAGTGCCAGGAGATAGATTAAAATTAGAGGTAAAAATTATTAAGCAAAAAGGTCCAGTTGGTATTGGAGAAGCAATTGCAACAGTAGATGGAAAAGTTGCAGTAAAAGGAGAATTAACATTTGCAATTGTAAACAATAAATAAAAATTCGGGATTAGGGGCCACTACACAAAATCCCTATTTTATAATATAGTTTTTAATTTATAGTTATATATATTAATAAGAATATGAAAGGAAAAGAAAATGCTAAAAAAAATATTAATAGCAAATCGAGGAGAAATTGCAGTAAGAATAATAAGAACCTGTAGAGAATTAGGAATAAGAACAGTAGCAGTATATTCAGAAATAGACAAAAACTCATTACACAAAGAACTAGCAGATGAGGCAGTATGCATAGGACCTGCACCATCTAACAAAAGTTATTTAAATGTAAAAGCAATAATCGAAGCAGCATGTTTAACAGGATGTGACGGAATACACCCAGGATATGGCTTTTTATCTGAAAATAGTAGTTTTGCCAAAATGTGTGACGAAATCGGAATAAAATTCATTGGGCCTACTTACAAAATGATAGAACTAATGGGAAACAAGTCAAAAGCAAAAGAAACTATGAAAAATGCAGGTGTGCCAGTTGTTCCGGGTTCAGATGGATTAGTTGATAATGTACTAGAGGCAATAAAAGTAGCATTGAGAATAGGCTACCCTGTTATTTTAAAAGCATCAAGTGGTGGTGGAGGCAAAGGAATACGAATTGCCTACAACGAAAAAGAACTTGTAAAATTTTATGATTTAGTAAGACAAGAAGCCAAAATTTCTTTTAATGATGACTCTATTTATATTGAGAAATTCATAGAAAATCCAAGACATATAGAAGTTCAAGTAATGGCAGACGAACATGGAAATGTAATACATTTAGGAGAAAGAGATTGTACTGTACAAAGAAATAATCAAAAAATGTTAGAAGAAACGCCTTCAGGAGTAATAACAGACAAGTTAAGACAAAAAATGGGAAAAATTACTGTAAATGCCTTAAAAGAAATTGGATATAGCAATGTTGGAACAATTGAATATTTGCTAGATAAAAACAAAGATTTTTACTTTATGGAAATGAATACAAGAGTTCAAGTTGAACACCCTATAACAGAAACAATTACAGGTGTAGATATTATAAAAGAACAATTAAGAATTGCATCAGGTGAAAAGTTGCAATATAAGCAAGATGATATTAAATTTACAGGACACAGTTTGGAGGCCAGAATAAATGCAGAAAATCCATATAAAAACTTTATGCCATGTCCAGGTGAAATAAAAGAATTACATATTCCAGGAGGAAATGGAGTAAGAATAGACACTGCAATTTATCCAGGCTATAAGATACCTCCTACATATGACTCTATGATTGCAAAAGTTATTGTACATGGGAAAGACAGAAATGAATCAATTGCAAAAATGAAAAGTGCATTAGGTGAATTTGTCATTGATGGTATTAGTACTAATATTGATTTTTTATATAAGATTTTAGAAGATGAAGATTTTATTAGTAATAATTATGATACTTCTTTTATTGCTAAGAAATTTGCTAATAAGCTTCAAAGTTGATTATAAGATTTTTATAATTTTATTTATGCTTATATGTATATGTAATAGTTTTCATATATTTTTCGGCTTAACTTACATAACGTTAACAAATTCTAATGCAAAAACTATAACAATACCCGAAAACAGGACCCTTTATAGCTTTTACATAAGAATTTGTAACACTAGTAAGTAGTATCAAAATATATTCAAACTATTACATATACATATAAGCAAAAAATATAAAAAACTAGATACAAGGAGAAAAGCGATGGTAATAGAAAAAATCAAAAAAATAAATCCAAAAGAGCCAGATCAAAAGAATGAAAAAGCATCAGATATGCTAGTTGGTAAATGGGTAAAATGCAATAATTGTAAAGAGATACTATACAAGGAAGAACTAAAAAACAATTATAGCATATGTCCAAACTGTGGTAAATATTTTAGACTATCAGCCAGAAGACGAATAAAGCAAATAATAGACGAAGGAACATTTGAAGAGATAGATACAGATATGCAAACAAGTGATTTGTTAAATTTTGAAGGTTATAAAGAAAAGATTCAAGCCTTACAAGAAAAGACAAAAATACAAGAGGCAATACAAACTGGAACAGGAAATATAAAGGGTCTAAAAGTTGCAATAGGTGTTATGGATAGTAATTTCATGATGGGAAGCATGGGATGTGTTGTTGGCGAGAAGATAACAAGATTAGTTGAAAAAGCAATAGAACAAAGATTGCCTGTTATTATATTTTGTGTATCAGGTGGAGCTAGGATGCAAGAAGGAATAATATCATTAATGCAAATGGCAAAAACATCGTCAGCAATAGCTAAACTAGATAAAGCAGGTTTATTGTATATATCTGTATTAACAGACCCTACTACAGGAGGAGTAACTGCAAGTTTTGCGAGTTTGGGTGATATTATTTTGGCAGAGCCAGGTGCTTTAATAGGCTTTGCAGGTCCAAGGGTTATAGAACAAACAATTAAACAGAAACTGCCAGAAGGATTTCAAAGTGCAGAGTTTTTATTAGAACATGGATTTATTGATAAAATAGTTGAAAGAAAAAATATGAAAAATACATTATATAATATTGTAAAATTGCATCAAAATGGATAAAACGAACAATGTTCGCTGATAAAATTATATACATTAATAGGATTAAAATACTAAATAGAACAAATCTGAAATTTTCAATTTTCAGCCATATATTAGGAAAGTTGCATAACTTCCCTAATATATGAAAAGAGGAAACTACAATGTAATTTCCTCAAAAATTCGGGTAACAAGCACTTATTCATAAAAAACAATAATTGTTTTGAATAAACTTGGGTGATATAATCTACATCGGCAATTATATTGCCGTGCAACTTGATATGCAACGTCTCTATCAAAACGATGCATAAACAAGAGTTTTTCATTGAATATTTCTTTTGGTTCAAACATCTTGATGTATTCGAATAGTTCGTTCCAAAGCAAAGCTTCTTGTTTGTCCTTCCTATTTTCTTTCATTTTTTTGAATTTTACCCGAAGAGTTTTTAAATCCTTCTTCATAATGTATTCCTCCTATAGATTAATGGATTTATTTGCAATAAATATAATTAATTATAACACAAAATAAGCTATTAGTCAAAATTTCCAAAATCACACAAGAACAATAACTAATTAAGAAAGTGATATATATTATTAATTAATCATAAAAAAGAAAGGATAGATGTAAATGAAAACAAAATCAGCGTGGGAAAGAGTAACCCTTGCAAGAAAAGCAGAAAGACCAAAAGCATTAGATTATATAAACAACATATTTACAAATTTTATAGAACTACATGGAGACCGAAACTTTGGAGACGACAAATCGATTGTTGGAGGAATTGCAGAATTAAATGGAATGACAGTAACTGTTATAGGGGAACAAAAAGGGAAAAGTGCAAAAGAAAATATAGAGAGAAACTTTGGTATGCCAAATCCTGAAGGATACAGAAAAGCATTAAGACTAATGAAACAAGCGGAAAAATTTAATAGACCTATAATAACATTTATAGATACACCAGGTGCATATCCAGGAATGGGAGCAGAAGAAAGAGGACAAGGAGAAGCAATTGCAAGAAATCTTTTTGAAATGTCAAAGTTAAAAGTTCCAACAATATCAATTGTAATAGGTGAAGGCTCAAGTGGTGGAGCATTGGCATTAGGTGTAACAGATATTATAATAATGTTAGAAAATGCAGTTTATTCTATTTTATCGCCAGAGGGATTTGCAAGTATTTTATATAAAGATGCAAGTAAGTCACAAGAAGCGGCAGAAAAAATGAAGATTACATCAACAGAATTAAAAAGATTAGGTGTTATTGATAGTATAGTAAAAGAACCAGAAGGTGGAGCACAAGAAGATTTTGAAAAAGTTTGCAATGATTTAAAAAATATGATATTAAAAAACATAAATAGATTATCAAAAAAATCACAAGAAGAATTAGTAGAACAAAGATATGAAAAGTATAGAGAAATTGGAGGTATTTAGATAATGTTTTTACAAGGAAAGAAAATCTTAATAATGGGAATAAGAAATAAATGGAGTATAGCATGGGGAGCGGCAGTATCTGCATATGAACAAGGTGCACAGATTATTTTTACATATAATTCAGAAGCAAATAAACCAAAAGTAGAAAAGTTAATGGAAGAAATTCCAGGTTCAAAGGCATATACTTGTGACGCTTCAAGTGATGAGTCTATAAGAACATGTTTTAAAACAATTTTGAAAGAGAATGGAAAAATAGACGGGATATTACATGCAATTGCTCACGCTAATACAGATGATTTAAGAAATGATTTTATAAACACATCAAGAGATGGTTTTGCACATGCCTGTGATGTTAGTAGTTATTCTTTAATTGCAGTTTCTAAAATTGCTACAGAGTTAGAGTTATTAAATGACAATTCAAGCATTGTCACTTTAACATATTATGGCGCAGAAAAAGCAATTGATGGTTATAATGTTATGGGTGTTGCAAAAGCTGCTTTGGAATCAAGTGTTAGATATTTGACAAAGGATTTAGGCAGAAGCGGTACACGTATAAATGCTATTTCTGCAGGACCTATAAAAACTCTTTCTGCAAAAGGAATAAAAGATTTTGGAACTATCTTAGATGTTGTTGAGGAAAAGTCTCCTTTACATAGAAATGTTACTGCTAAAGAAGTGGGCGATTGTTGTACATTTTTGTTTAGTGATATGTCTAAGGCTATTACTGGTGAAGTGATTCACGTTGATAATGGTTTTTCAGTTGTGGGAGTATAAGATATTTTTAAATTAATATAAACAAGAAATGAGAGTAAAAAAAGAAGTATCAGTTTTTTGATACTCCTTTTATGTACTTTCTAAATTTTTAATGCATATATTTTTCGTGCATTTTTTCAAGTGTTTTGGCTAATGCTTCGATTTGATTAGCTGTTCCAATCTCTTTTTTATTTATATAATTATTCATAATACAGACTAAAGATGAACAATAAGAACTGATTGGAAAAATATCCTGATATCTAAAACCGATAAATACCAAACAAACCAAAGCATAAAATTTCATATTGCAATCACGTGATTTTTGGTAATCATCATAATCAGATCCACTTCTATATACAGAAAAATATAAATTAGACTGAATTAATGCTGTTATCAAATAAGAACCTTTGAAATATATATTGTTATTATGATACTTATTTATAAAATTGTCATAATATATAATATACTCATTTGTATTAACTACCAAGTAGCAATTGGTAGTTTTCATTTTTTCAGAATAATATTCAAAAAAAATCATATCTAAAAACTGAAGTATTTCCGTAAGTTCTTTGTATTGTGTTTCTAGCCGTTCTACTTCTTCGAAATGTTTGTTTTGTTTAGCATCTTGTTCCTCAATATCTCTTAAATAATAGTAAAGGAAATTAAATAAAATGCCAAGCAAAATTAGAGCATACCGTACAAAATTGCAGGTAATAGTATCAGGAAGTTTGACTATAAAGCAAGCAAATACTAGTCCTACAAGACATAAAATACTTAAAGAAAAGAAAAAATATTTTTTCAATAGTAAATCCTCCTTTGCAGATATAAAAATTTCAAAGTACAAAAATAATTTAGGAGGAGGAAAGCATCCACCTCCAAGAGACTAAATAGATTTTAATATTATTTTATGTGATGGCTTGTTAATAATAAGGTTAATCATACCTTCAAAATAATCTCTTTCTTCAATAATATAGTAGCCCATATCATTGATAATAGGTTCTAAAATTTCACTAGGAATTTCAGATCCTATATAAAGAGGTTTTTCAAAAAACTCTTTCTCAGGTAAAATTTTTTCATAAGCCTTTATTGCTTTTTTCAGTTCATCACATTTTTTTATCTTTATTTGTTCTTTCCGCCTCTTCTTCAAATCCTTAATAAATTTTGTTATTGACATATGTATTCCTCCTTATGTTTTTTTATTTTGGATTTCCCTTACAAATAAACTAACTTTATTATAGCATCAATTTACATAAAAGTCAAAAAACTCCCATTTGGGAGTCACAAAAACAAATGTAAGAAACTATTTACAATCTTTACTATTTTGTCTTTCTGTATTAGGTTCTTGGTCTCTATTTTTATTATTTTTCTTGTTTGATTTTGACATAAAAAATGCACCTCCAATCGATATCTAAAAATATTTTAACCTAAAAGCAAAAAAATATTCTAATAAAATTGTTTTTTTGAAAAAAAAGAGATATAATAAAAAACGAAAACATTTTATAGTATAAATAAATATAATAAAATAGACATAAAAATGTCCATTTAGGAACCGATGTCTCAAACAGAACCGTCCCCAAAAGGACAAAAGAAAGAAGGAATAAAAATGAGTTATGAAAACAAAAAATTAGAAGAATTCAACGAATATATAAGATTTAGAAAA
>CAKOWP010000039.1 GCA_934122385.1 uncultured Clostridia bacterium
TAGAAGATTTAAAAGAAGGTATGATTTTAACAGGAACAGTAAGAAATGTTATAGATTTCGGAGCATTTGTAGACATTGGTGTTAAATATGATGGGCTTGTACATATTTCAGAAATGAGCGAAAAATACATTAAAAATCCATCAGATTTAGTATCAGTTGGGGATATTGTAAAAGTAAAAGTTATAAAAATAGATATGGAAAGAAAAAAAGTAGGATTATCTATGAAAGTATAAAAAAGACGGGATTAAGGGAAAACAACCCTAAATCCCGTTATTTATATTTATTTTGAATTCTTTTGATTTTAGGATATTCGTTTTTTAAAATATCCAAGAAAATATCAGTAAGTTCAGGGTCAAATTGAGTACCCTTATTTTTTTCAAATTCAGAGATAACAACATCTAAAGGTAAAGCATCTCTATAAGTCCTTTTAGAAGTCATAGCATCAAATGTATCAGCAATAGTAACAATTCTAACCAAAAGTGGAATATCTTCACCTTTTAATTTAGCTGGATAACCATTACCATCATACCTCTCGTGGTGAAATTTTATAATAGGAATAATCTTTGAATATAATGCAATTGGATACAAAATATGACTACCAATTAGAGGGTGAGCCTTTATTTGAAGATATTCTATAGGTGTAAGAGGACCATTTTTAATAAGAACTTTATTAGGAGTACTTATTTTTCCAATGTCATGAAACATACTACCAACTTTTAAAGTTTTTAAAACAGTGCGAGAAAGACCAAGGTGGCGTCCTATTAATAGAGAATATTTAGAAACCCTAAAAGAATGACCAATTGTATATGTATCTTTATATTCAACAATATTTCTTAAAACTTGAATAGTAGTTAAATACGGAGATTTATAATCACTACTATAAGAATCAAGTTGCAAATTAATTCTCATAAATTCATAAATAGAATTTAATATCAATTCAGTTAAAGTAACTAATATTGAGAAATCTTCATTTTTATTATAATAAGCTTGGATATCATAATTTTTGATTATATCTAAAGAATCCAAATTATTTGAATTATCAAAAATTAGCATAATGTATGCAAAAGCATCAAAGTATCTAATTTTTTTAATAAATAATTCTAGTAAATCTTTAGGAAAATCAAAATTTATAATAATTAAATCATAATTTTTGCTATTAATATTATTAATTGCAGACAAGGCATCTCTGACTAATTCAAAATGATATTTTGAATTTTCAAAAAGTATTGATAATTTATTTATTATTCTTTTTTCATTACTAACTACTAAAATATTATATTTTTTATTTTCATAAGTCATAATAACACCTCTGTTACATTATATTAATAAATTATTTAAAAATCAATAGAAATGTTTAATATATACTAAAAATGGAAAAAATAAAGTTAAAGTTCATTAAGAAATTTCTTGAAATACCTGTGAATGATATTTTTCATATTTTCTCAGGTTCCCGACATACGTTAACAAATTCTAATGTAAATACTTTAACAATACCCGAAGACAGGACCCTTTAGAGCATTTACTTAAGAATTTGTAATACTATTTTGGTCACATTCGAAATATATTCAAAATATCATTCACAGGTATTTCAAGAAATTTCCTTAATGAATTGTAACAAAAATAAATTATAATCTATAAAATTTTTAAAAGAATGAGAGGAAAATTGTGCAAGCCAAAAGAAAAAAGAAGAAAAACAAATTAAAAAAATATATGAAAATGATAAGCATTTTGAGTGTTATAACATCAATAGTAATATATATATATATTACTTATAAAAATATAGATATAAACAACTCAAATTATGAAACAGAAAGAGTAATATCCACAGTAAATGAACAAACTGTGGAAAAAGCAGAAGAAAATAGCCAAAAAGTTGCAGATATTCTAGAAAATACAATGAAAAGTGTTGTTGGTATTTCAAAATTAAAAGATGCAGGAAATTCAATTTTTTCTAATAATAGTGAAACATCACTTGGGCTAGGAACAGGAATAATTGTATCAGAAAACGGATATATCTTAAGCAATGAACATGTGACAGGTGGAAAATTTAGCACATGCTATATAACATTAGAAAATAATAAAAAATATGATGGAAAAGTAGTATGGTGTGATACAGATTTAGATTTATCAATAACAAAAATAGAAGCAAATAATTTAACAGCAGTGCAATTAGGAGATTCAAGTAAAATTAGAGTAGGAGAAAGTGTTTTTGCAATAGGAAATCCAATAGGCTTTGAATTCAGAAGAACGGTTACTTCAGGAATTATAAGCAGTAAAAATAGAACAATAAAATTAGAAGAAAACAATACAGTATCATATATGTCAGACTTAATACAAACTGATGCAACAATAAACCCAGGAAACAGCGGAGGACCATTAATTTATCCAAATGGAGAAGTAATACGGAATAAATACTGTAAAAATATCTTCAGCTGAAGGAATAGGATTTGCAATTCCAATAAATGTTGTAAAACAAGTAATTGAAAGCTATATTAATAACAACTCATTTGAACAAGCAACAATGGGTGTATATGCATATGATAGAGAAGTTATACCATATTTAAATGAAAATATTAATTTTTCCAAAGGAATATATGTTGCTCAAATTATAAAAAATGGACCAGCAGCCCAGACAGAATTGCGAGAGGGAGACATTATAAATTCAATAGACGGAAATGAACTTGAAACAATGAATGATTTAAGGGAATATATTTATAGCAAAAAGCCAAACGACGAGGTTAATTTGCAGGTTTCTAGAGGGAAAATTAATAAAACTATATCAATTGTTTTGCGGAAAAAAATAAGATAATTTTAGACAAAAAGATTTTTTTGTCGTGAATTATAATATTAATAGTTACAGATCAGGGATTTTACTTAATGAACTGTAACCATTAATATATATTAATGTTAAAAATTTTTATGAATTTATTGAGATAATCAAAAAAATAGAATATAATAATAGCAAATCAGAAAGAACAAAGAAAAATTCAAAAATAAAAAAAGAATGTAAAGTTCTAAAATAGTAGGAGGAAACAAAATGAATAAATACATGAAAATTGCAAAAGAAAATGCAGACAGCGGAATAGCAAACAAAGAAGGTGGACCATTTGGAGCCGTAATAACAGATAAAAAAGGTAACATAATTGCAAATGGAAATAACAGAGTACTAAAAAACAATGACCCAACCGCTCATGCAGAAATTGTAGCAATAAGAGAAGCATGCAAAAAACTAAACACATATGATTTATCAAACTGCATTTTATATACATCTTGTGAGCCATGCCCAATGTGTCTATCTGCAATAATATGGGCAAATATCAAAGAGGTATATTATGGCTGCACAAAAGAGGATGCAGGAGAGATAGGTTTTAGAGATGATATTATTTATGATTATTTAAAGGGAAATAACAATGAGTTAATACATTTAACTCATTTAGATAGGGACGAGTGTATTAAAACATTTGAAAAATATAAAGAAGAAAACGGAACAATATATTAAAATTTATATTTTACTAAAAAGATAGTAATTTGTAGGGAGGAACATAATTTGAAAACAATTGGTATTATATTAAGAAATTATGAAACAAAAGATAGCAACGCAATTTATGGTGTGAGAGATTATTTAATAAATTATTTAAGAAAATATAATATATCAATTATGTGCATTCCATTTGACTTTTTAAATAGTGATAACTTAAATATAAATAAAAATTTAATTAAATTATGTGATGGAATAATTCTCCCAGGGCGGACAAAAAAGTTATGATTTAGATTATGATATTATTAAATATTTATATGACATAGATAAACCAACCTTAGGTATATGTTTAGGTATGCAATTAATGGGAAAAACTTTTGGAGGACATACTATAAAAAAAGTGAATAATCATAGAATAAGCAAAGACATATGCCACAAAATTAAAATAAACAAAAATTCTATTTTATTTAAAATATTAAATAAAGAAGAAATTATGGTGAATTCACTTCACTCTTTTGCGATTTCTAACACTTCTCTAGATATTTCGGCATATAGTAGTGATGGTATAATTGAAGCGGTTGAAAGTAAAAACAGAAAATTCTTTTTAGGCGTTCAATGGCATCCGGAATTATTAGATTATGAATACAGTAAAAAAATATTTAATTATTTTATTAATTGCCTATAAAGTTATCTAAATATTAAAAAATAAAACCAGAAAAATCAATTTTGAAATTTTCTGGTTTTATTTTTAAAAGTAAACATAAAATATTGAAAAGAAGCAAAAAATATGATAAAATATTAAATTAACTATTAAAAGGAACGGAGGAGAGCGAGCTTAAAGAACTCGACAAAAATATAATGGAAAAAACAAATACAATAGAAAATTCAAAAATAATAAATAAGTTTTATTTAGACAAAGAAAAAGACATCATAGTAAATCTATATAAAACAAGTGAAGACGAACTAACATACATACTAGAAACACCAAATCACGGAACAGGAAACCTAATAACAAACCTAGCAAAAATATGTGGACTAAAAACAATAAAAAACGAAGAAGACATGAAAATAATAAAAGGCAAAATACCAGCAAGTTTAAATGGTGATAATGAAGAAGTTTACATATTTAGACTAGGAGGAATAAAAATAGCCAATATTTACACTGATGGAAGAATAGAAATAAAAGCAACAATTCCAGCAATCAGTAAAACATTAATGTCACAAACAAAACGATATAATTTAAGCATAAATCAAACTCTAGTAAAAGCATATATACTAAAAAAAGCAAAATTTAGGACAGACTTACATACACATATGAATGCAAACTTGCCATCTGACTGCTTAATAGCACTTGGAATAAAACATCAAGTTAAATATCCTTTATATTATATCAAAAAAATAGACCTAAAAATAACGAAAGAGCAAGAAGAAAAAATATATGAACAAAGAAAAGAAGTAGAAAAACAATTCCAAAACTCAACACTAACAGGAAAATATCTAACAAGAAGAATTGATGATAATACATTTATAAACTTTGCAGACCTAATACTAAACAACTTAGAAAACGCACCAGAAAACATAGCAAAAATACGAAAAAGTCTAGAAATACTAAAAGATGGACAAGCAGTATTCACAAATCTTGAAAAGTTATATTTGTATAGATACGTTTTTGCAAAAGGCTCAGAAAGCATAAAAAAAATCAACCTAGAAAAAAGAAAAATAGAGAAAATACCAGATAAAGAAATAAAAGAAATGCTAATAAAAATGATAGAAGATACAAAAAAAGAAAGTCCATACACAAAAAACAACTTAAGACAAGATAAATTATTATGGATAGCAAGAGAATATCAAAAGCAAGGCATATATTACACAGAAATATCAGACACGACACTAACTAAAAAAGGAGTACCTGCAATTGAACTATTAGAAGAAGTACATCAAATAATGCCAGAAATTGAAAAAGAAACAGGAGTAAAAATCAGATTTTTGGTAGCGATAAGAAGAATACCACTTACAATAATAAAAGACGCAAAAACAAGCAGTAATTATTTAAGAGAAAATTTAAATGTATTAAAAGCAGTATCCAAAAGCCCATATGTAGTAGGAAGTGACTTTATTGGAGAAGAAATAAATGATATATCAGAATTGAAACCAGCAATAGAAGAAATAGTTCAATATGTATGCAAAGAAGACAAGGGATATACAGTAAGAATACATGCTGGAGAAAATGACAGCTTAAGAGACAATGTAAGAAAATCAATAGAATGTGTAAAAGAAAGCTTAAAACCAGGACAAAAAATGCCAAGAATAAGAATTGGGCACGGATTATACACCCCAAAATTAGATTCTGAAAAAGGAAGAAAATTAATGCAAGAAATAAAAGAATCAGGAGCAGTATTGGAATTTCAGTTAACATCAAATGTAAGACTAAACAATTTAAGTAATCTAAAAAATCATCCAATAAAGAAATACTTAGAAAATGACATCAAATGTGTACAAGGAACAGATGGATGCGGATTTTATGGAACAGATACAGTTGATGAACAGCTAGCAATACAAAATTTATTGGGATTAAGCAATGAAGATTTTTTAAAAATGAGAAAAGTAGAAGATGAAATAATGAAACACGAAGACAAATACTTTGAAGATAAAAGCAAAAAATTCGATAAATTTTTAGCTGGCAGAACTATAAGGGAAGCTATACTTGAATTAGAAGAAAAAATAGAAGAAGAAAACAAAAACAATGATATACCACTAAGAATAAATCATGATATAGAATCAGAAAAAATATTAAAAGACAAAATAAAACCACTACCAACAGACAAAATGCCAATAATAATTGCGGGAGGAAGTTTTAACGCAAAACACAGGGAAACAAGAGTTACAGAACAAGGCGTACAAATGTTAGAAGAGCTAATCACAAAAATTGATAACCAAAAGGCATATTTTGTAATAGGACACAAAGTTGAAGGCTATGAAAAAGCTATAATAGATATATCAAAAAAATTAAATAAAAAGTTTGAAATATATGCAATTATTCCTAAAAAGATTTCAAAAGAAGTTGGAGAAAGACTTTTAAACAATGAGATAAAGGGAATTCGTATTTCAACAGAAAGCGAGGAATTTGGAATTTATAAAAGCTTTAATTATGAAATTTTTGAAAGAAGGAGTTCAATTGTTGTTGCTTTTGATGGTAATTCTCCTGTTTCTAATTTGGTTCAAGAAGCCAAAAATGGAAAGGGGAGTTCTAAGATATATGTAAATAAGGAGAACTATAATTTGAGAGTAAAGGCTAGGTCCCTACAAGGTTATGTTGTTCCATTTAACTTGGTTGATAATGATAAAATTGTTGATGTAATTTTAGATGATAATCCAGAGATAATTTAAAATAAAAGCCATGCGAGTATTGACATTTCAATACTTGTATGGCTTTTATGTTATGGTGCCAACGAAGTAGTTATTTACAACTTTTGGGCTCTCTTGACGATTGATACAAATATCAATCAATTTATTAAAGTATATCATATTTTCTATAAAATACAATACAAATGGCAAAAATTTTACTAATAATCAAAAAAATGTTTTATACCAAAAGAGATGTCGTACAAAACAACATCTCTTTTGGTAGAGTACAAATTTATCTTCACTTCATCCTTTCCTTTGCCCATTTCAGACTTTCAGCTGCTGTCTTCTTTTCTTCTTCACTCAGCTCGCGACCAAGCTTAGGGCAGTAGAGAGGTTTGCGAATATTAGTACATTCGCTAGGTCTCTCAAGAGAACCTTCAATTACTCCATTAACCTCAAGGCATACGGCTTTCATATCACCATCTCTGAACCAATCAAACGGATCAGGATCAGGAAGTAACCTAAAAGCACTACACTGGTCGCAATATTCACAGCCACCAATACCTTTAGTAGCGTAATCTAGTGTTCCACCACTGCCAATGGCAACAACATCAATGCCAGCTTCCTCATATTCCTTAATTTCCCGAAGATTCTTTTCGCTCAACATTTGCTTTTCCTCCTTAAAATAATAATTTTACAATGGATGTTATATATCAACATGTAAAACAGGATTAAAAAAAGTTAACATAAGTATTTTATCATTTTTTTATTGATTTATCAAGTCCTTTTCAATATTTTGCTCTGTTGTTTCCATTTCCATAATTTTAGCCATGTTGTAAAAGAAAAATTAAGACCAGATAATCCAGCAGAAAAAATTGAAATTGTTAGTGATAAAAAATCTCTAGGAATTGAAATAGAACATTTGGAACAAGACAGGCAAGAAGTATGGCTAGATATATTTGAAAAAGACAAAAGACAATGGGTATATCTATTTGAATCTATACTTTTGACTGGAGCAAGACCAGAGGAAGCTTGCGGCTTTAAATGGTGTGCTATTGATTTTGAGAAGGATATTGTACATATCAATAATGTTTATAAAGATGCCATTTTATATGATGAAAATGGACAACCTTTTGTTTATGAGAATTTGACAAATAAGATGCCACAATTTATAAAAAAATATAATTTAGAACATCTTACTACATATGGTTTAAGACATTCATTTGCAACACTATGCTCAACTTTGGGTATGCCTCCTGAAGTATTACATGTTATTATGGGACATGCTGATTTTGACACAACAAGAAAATATTATATACATATTACAGAAGAAAGAAAGAGAAATGAAATGTTGAAATTATATAGACAACAAAATAGTGAGCCTGAATTACAAAAACTTATTGCAGAAAATGATAAATATTTTAACAATGTAATAAAAATAAGAATACAAGACATTAGGCCGGAAAAGAAATTAGCAAGTTAAAAAAATACACTTATAAATAAGTGCATTTTGGTGTAGCTGACAGGGCTTGAACCTGCAACCGCCTGGTTCGTAGCCAGGTACTCTATCCAGTTGAGCTACAGCTACATATATTTTTTAATTAAAATAAGTATAACAAAAATTTAGAAAATATACAACTAAATTTATTGTTTTGGAGAACGAATTGGGGAACAGTTTGTAATCATTTCCTCAAACTCCATATTATTAATGATTATGCACTACTGCCATATCAGTTCGTAGCCGAACACTCTATCCAACTAAGCTACTGGTGCATACACTATATTATAATTGCTTTTTTAATAATATTCAAGTAATTTAACAAAAAAATTTTAAAAAATTTTTAAAACTTCTTGCAAATGCTTAAAAAATGTGCTATTATATATAGGCGTTAAGCAAAATTATTTATTTCGAGGTGTAGCGCAGTTGGTAGCGCGCGTGGTTTGGGACCATGAGGTCGCAGGTTCGATCCCTGTCACCTCGACCAGAAAATGTAAATTCTGTAGGAAACTGCAGAAGTACGAAAATTATATCAAAAGTGCATAAAATACGTTATTTCAAGAGATTGAGATAACGTATTTTTTCCGTCTAAAGTCTTTTAAAATCCTTCTACATCATCAAATTCTGTTCTAGAAAAATTTTCTAGAACAGAAATCTAAATAAAAAATTTCAAAAATAAAATTTATCGAAGAATAAAATTCAGTCATATCAAGTGTTTTAAGATTATTTTCTAGAACTTTTCTAGAACAATTTAGATTTAAGTTAGATGAAAGGAGGGCTATAATGTATGAATTCACCCCATTCAAGAAAACAGATAAACTTTCATTTGAAAGTTTTATACAATTTCCAAGAGAATTATTAAATAGAGAAGAATATAAAGTTCTATCACCTAATGATATGTTACTATATTCTATTTTAACCGATAGGTTGGAATTATCATTTAAACAAATAGAAAGTAACAAAAAAATACAATTCTATGATGCAAAAGGCGATATGTATGTAATTTTTAAGAGAGAAGAAATACAAGAAAAAATGCATATAAAACGT
>CAKOWP010000040.1 GCA_934122385.1 uncultured Clostridia bacterium
AAAAATAAAAAAGGAGGAATTTTTATGTACAAAAAAGTAGAATTAAAAGACGGCTTTGTAGGAATGGAAAGAGAAGTCGCAGAGAACTGGAAGAAAAAAGACATAATCAAGAAAAACTTTGACATGAACAAAGGAAAAAGATATTTCACATTTTATGATGGACCACCAACAGCAAACGGAAAACCACACGTTGGACACATCGAAACAAGAGTTATGAAAGATATAATTCCAAGATATAAAGTTATGAAAGGATATCAGGTTATAAGAAAAGCTGGATGGGATACACACGGATTACCAGTTGAACTTGAAATTGAGAAAAAACTTGGAATTTCTGGAAAACAACAAATTGAAGAATACGGTGTTGAAAAATTCGTTAAAGAATGTAAAGAAAGTGTATTTACATATGTTCATATGTGGGAAGAAATGACAAACAAAGTAGGATATTGGGTAGATATGGAACATCCATATGTAACATACCACAATGACTACATCGAATCAGTTTGGTGGGCATTAAGCCAATTATGGAAAAAAGGACTTTTATATGAAGGACACAAAGTTATGCCATATTGTCCAAGATGTGGAACAGCTTTATCTTCACACGAAGTTGCACAAGGTTACAAAGATGTTAAAGATTTAACATGTATTGCTAAATTCAAAGTTCTAGAAGGTCAAAATATAGGAAATGAAGCAATTGAACCAGACACATACATACTAGCTTGGACAACAACTCCATGGACATTGCCATCAAACCTAGCATTATGTGTAAACAAATCATACACATATGCAGAAATAAAAGCAAATATTGGAACAGACGAAGAGCCAGTATATGAAAACTACATCTTAGCAAAAGATTTAATTGAATCAGTATTAAAAGAAACTCCATATGAAATAATAAAAGAATTCAAAGGTGAAGAATTATTAGGAGTAAAATATGAACAATTAATGCCATTTGCTAAAGTTGATGGAAAAGCATTTGAAGTAATCCATGGTGATTATGTAACATTAACAGACGGTACTGGAATCGTTCACATTGCGCCAGCATATGGTGAAGACGATAGCTTAGTTTCAAAACAAAATGGAATAGCATTTGTAAACTTAGTAGATAAATCAGGAAAATTCGTACCAGAAGTTGGACCTTGGGCAGGTAGATTTGTTAGAGACTGTAACGAAGATATTTGCAAATGGTTAGCAGACGAAAATAAATTATTCAGCAAAGAAAAACACATGCATTCATATCCACATTGTTGGAGATGTGACACACCATTACTTTACTATCCAAAAGAAAGTTGGTTTGTTGCAATGAGCAAACTAAGAGATGAATTAGTTGCAAATAACAATAAAGTAAACTGGTATCCAGACACAATTAGAACAGGAAGATTTGGAAAATTCCTAGAAAATGTAATTGACTGGGGAATTTCAAGAGATAGATATTGGGGAACACCACTTCCAATTTGGACATGTGAAGACGAAAACTGTGGACATCAAGAATGTATTGGAAGTATTGCAGAATTAAAAGAAAAAGCAATAGACTGTCCAGATGATATAGAATTACACAAACCATATATTGATAATGTACATTTAAAATGTCCAAAATGTGGTAAAGAAATGAAGAGAGCAAAAGAAGTTATAGATTGTTGGTTTGACTCAGGTTCAATGCCTTTTGCACAATGGCATTACCCATTCGAAAATAAAGAAATGTTTGACAACAACTTCCCAGCCGGATTTATTTCAGAAGCAATTGACCAAACTAGAGGATGGTTCTATACATTAACAGCATTAGGAACAGCATTATTTGGAAGAACACCATTTGAAAATTGTATCGTTTTAGGACATGTTCTAGATGAACACGGACAAAAAATGTCAAAATCAAAGAAAAACGGTGTAGACCCAATGGTATTATTAGATTCAGTTGGAGCAGATGCAACAAGATGGCACTTCTATACATGTAGTGCACCATGGCTACCAACAAGACTTAGTCTAAACAATGTACAAGAAACACAAAGAGGATTTTTAAGTACATTATGGAATGTATACTCATTCTATGTTTTATATGCAGAAATAGACCAATTCAATCCATTAAAATATAGTGACTTCAAAGTTACAAATATAATGGATAAATGGATAATTTCAAAATTAAATACATTAGTAAAAGAAGTAGACGAAAAATTATCACAATACGATATAACAAGTGCAGCACTTCAAATTGAAAGCTTTACAGACGAACTTTCAAACTGGTATGTACGTAGAAACAGAGAAAGATTCTGGAGTCAAGAATTAACAGACGACAAAATCGGAGCATATGTAACACTATACAAAGTACTAGTAACACTATGCAAAGTAGCAGCACCATTTGTACCATTTATGACAGACGAAATTTATCAAAACTTAGTTGTAGGATTAGACGAAAAAGCACCAGAAAGCATCCACTTATGCTTATGGCCAGAATATGATTCAAGTGCAGTTGATTCTAACCTAGAAAGAGAAATGGACTTAGCATACACAATAGTAAAACTAGGAAGAAGTGCAAGAAACTCTGTAAACATCAAAAACAGACAACCATTATCAGAAATGCTAATATCTGTAAATACATTACCTGAATACTATTCAGACATAGTAAAAGAAGAATTAAATGTTAAAAAAGTAGAACTAGGAGCAGAAATGTCAGACTACGTAAACTTTGAAATCAAGCCAAATCTACCAGTTTTAGGAAAAGAATATGGAAGATTAATTCCTAGAATAAAACAAGAAATTGCTAAGAAAAATCAAATGGACTTAGCAAACACAGTAAAAAATGGTGGAGTAGAATACATCGAAATAGACGATACACAAATAGCATTAAATTCAGAAAACTTACTAATCACAATGAATGGTAAAGACGGATTTGCATTTGCAGGTGAAGGTGAAATCGGTGTCGTATTAGATACACATATAACACAAGAACTAAAAGAAGAAGGATATGTAAGAGAAGTATTATCAAAAGTTCAAAACATGAGAAAAGACAAAGGTTTTGAAGTTTTGGATAAGATAAATCTTTATGTATCTGGAAATGAAATGCTTGAAAATGTTATTAAACAAAATGCTGAATTGATTAAACATGATACTTTGGCATTGGATATTGTTTATGATGCTGAAAGGGCTGATTATACAGAAACTAATATCAATGGAGAAAACTTGAAATTAGATGTTGAAGTAGTAAAATAAATATGAGAAAAAAGTCAGATATAAAATTTAAAAATTTATATCTGATTTTTTTTAATAGAAAACAAAATAGGGTGGCTAATATGGTTTATCGTGCCCAGTCTTGTATAACTTTCTTAGCATTTTCTCCATAATGTCCTTCATTAATTTTGCCACCAGTTACTTTAATCTTTTGAAAAAAGCTATGTTGGGCTAATTCATCTTCGTTTATATTTACTTTTTCATTTTGTTCAATACGATAAATAGCATAATTTATATATTTTTTAATATCTTTGCGTTTATATTTATTTTTGCCATTTTTTTGTTCTGTTAGCAGTAGTGAAATTTGATTTAAAAGTTCAATATGTTTATTTTCTATGCTTTTCATATCTATTAAAAGTTGACCTCTTTCAAATTCTATTGTATTATGTTTTAATTCTTTCTTTATTTGACTTCTTTTTATAATTCTAAATTTAGGTGTTTGATTTAAGTTCAATTCTGATTTTTCTTTATTCCTTTTTGCATTTTGTAAATTATTCTTTTTTTCTGCTATCGTCATAATTTGTCCTTTTTTTAAATTTTGAATTTCTTCCTGTATAAATTCACTAACTTCTTCACGCTCGAATTCATGTTCATCTCCATCATCTATAGGTATACCACCAATATTTATACCACCATAATTCATGCCACTATAATTCATACCTCCAATATTATATCCACCAATATGAAACATAGCATCATCATCATCTTTAGCTATAATCATTGATTTAATTATTTTTAATCTATCAATATACAACATTTTTTGTTAACCTCTTTTCAACATTTTCTCATTATCTAAATTCCTATGTTTGCAATATTACTTTATATTATACATTAAATTTACATAAATTTCAAGTGCCTTATTGTGTCAATATAAATAATTTATGATATATTGCTTTGATAGTAAGTATTTTTGTAACAAAACATTGCAAATTTTATTTTTTTATTGTATTATATAAAAAACAAAATTTAAAGATTTTAATGGGGGATATATGGAAAAAGAAAAATTAATTGAAACAAAACAATTAACAGAAAAACAAAAACTATTATTATATTTTTTTACATACTCGTTTTTGGGATGGATATTAGAAACAGTCTTTTGTGTACTAACATTAGGAGTATTTAACAAAAGAGGATTTTTATATGGACCAGTTTGTCCAATATACGGATTTGGAGCAATAATTTTAATAGAAAGTTTGAAAAAAATAAAAACAAATACAGTAGGAAAATTTTTTATTTCTATGATAGCATTTACCATATTTGAATATGTAGTATCTGTTGTATTAGAAAGCTTATTTGGCTTGAGATGGTGGGACTACACAGGCGAACCATTTAATTTTCAAGGGAGAATAAGCCTTGCATATTCAATTGCTTGGGGGATAATAGGAACTATTTTTGTTGAAAAAATTCATCCTTTTGTAAAGAAACAACTTGAAAAGATTACAACAAAAATTCCTCATAAAGTTCAAATTTGTTTATTAATTTTATTTTTGACAATTATTATAATTGACTTTATGATGTCTATAACTAGGTATTCAATAGCTTTGTATTAGTAATTCTTTTTAGGTATAGGATTTATTTTTTCTAATATAATATTTTTCTTACTTAACTGTAATTTTTTATGAAAAAAGAAAAAATAATTGGAATAAAAATAATTGATAATGAGTAAAAAAAGTGATATAATCAGCAATGTAAATGGAGTAAAATAAAAAGGAGGAATAATTTCCAAAAAATTTCCAAAAGATATAATAATATATGCACAAATAAAATGGAGGAAAAAACAATGAAAGAAATGATAGAACGGATAAAAACATTACCATATCTTCAAAATATGAAAGTACGAGAAGTAGAAAAAAACGCTATTACTTTTATAAGTGAAAATGGTAAAGAAATAATTGAGTTAAAGAAGCCATGTTGTCACGAAAAAGAGATTACTTATGATTATATAGTATATGAAGAGGTTGATGTTGAAATACCTAAATTTATACTTAAGATATCAGACAGTAGTATAAATCTACAATGTAAGACGGCTTCGTATGAAAAAACAGTTTATATTAAGGCTAAAATTGATTTGTTCCAGTATGTTCTGGAATTTGGATTGAGAAACTTAGCAAATGCATTCTTCTTCTGTAAATATTTAACAGAAGAAGAAAAGAATAACGGGTATTTAATAGTTAAAAAAGCTATTAAATATAGTGAGATTCCATTAGATGCTGTGATAGATGCAAGAGTTGACGAGTCCTTTGAAGTTGAAAATAAAAAGATTGTAAACTATAAGGAACAGGGGGCAAATTATTTTCTCCAATTTTATCATGGAGTATTTTATTATGCTGAAAGTAATTTCAGGGTACGGCTAGACAGAGATGAAAATCTAGAATTTTCAATTTGTGGAAAGAAAAATACTCTTCTAAAAAATGAAGATGTTTCAATTTGTTTGAAGAGTGCTTTTGAAAAAATTAATATTATAAGCGATAAAATGTGCAATATTGAGAATAGCTTTTGGAAGGGAATTTGAAGTATTTTTTGATTAAAAATATGGAAAAATAAAAAGATATGATTTTTGTGTCATATCTTTTTTATTTGGTGTGGAGCCAATAAGCAGAATCGAACTGCTGACCTACGGGTTACGAATCCGTTGCTCTACCAACTGAGCTATATTGGCGAATATTCGCTTTTACTGATATGTATACCGCTTTGACAACTTTTTTGATTTTAATTTTGGTTGTCTATTTTGTCTATTTTGTCCAATTTTTCTATAAAAAAAGTTGTCAAAAAGTTGTCAAATATTATAGCAAAATTATAATATAGAATTATTAAAAAATCAATAGATAAAAAATAAAAAAATTGACAAAAAAGTATTGAACTCAAAACAAATGTTTGATAAAATAATTATGCTGGAGGTGTTAATGTGAGTAATAGTGAAGTGAATTTTAAAACAAAAGCTATTCTACATAAAGACAAATCATTAGGAAGATTAGATTTATCATTTCTTAAACATATAGAATTAGAAGAATATAAAAAAAGCGAATTATTAGCATACTGGATCTATGATTATGCAACATACCATGATGAAGAAAAAATATTTAATATTGCAAAATCGGGAGTATACTCACGAGGTGATGTGATTAAAGTAAATTTAGGATTTAATATTGGACATGAATTAGGTGGATTACATTATTGTATAGTATTAAATAAATATGATAATATGAAAAATGGAGCTTTAAATGTTATACCATTAACATCAAGAAAAGAAAATAAAAAATATGATTCATCTTCTGTAAATATTGGTAAAGAACTATATGATATTTTTAAGACAAAAATAAAAAAAGAAAAAGATAAATTGCAACAAATTTTATATGAATTAAACAAAGTAGATAATGTTCCTAATAATATTAAAAAAATAATAGAAAAGGAAGAAGATTATATAAGAAAAATGGAAGAAGAAATTCTAAAAATGAAAAAAGACAGTATTGTTTTAATAAATCAAATAACGACAATTAGTAAACAAAGAATTTATAAAGATACAGTAAGAAGAAATGTTAAAATATCTAATAAAGCCCTTGATTTAATAGACAACCAAATTATTAAATTTTTTACAAAATAACAAAGGAGAATTGCTATGAATTCTCCAAAATCATTTAGGCTCCCGTCTTACTACAAAGTAGTAGAGGGTTAAGTTAAATATATTTTAGCATATAATATTTAACTTGTCAAACTAAAATTTTGACATTATTATTATATGTAAATGATCTATTTTTATTTACAAAATTTAATGTTAATTTAATAAAAATATGATAAAATATACCTGTAAAAACTTTAAAGTATAATCCGATTGTAAAAAGCTACTATATTAGCCAAGTTATACTTTAAGAACAGGAGAATAAGAAATGAGAATATTAATAGTAGAAGACGAATTCAATCTAGCAGATGTAATATCAAGCAGACTAAAAAAAGAAAAATATGCAGTAGACATATTTTGTGATGGAGAAGAAGGGCTAGAAAGTGCATTAACAAACATATATGACTTAATAATATTAGATGTAATGTTACCAAATATGGATGGATTTGAAATACTAAGAAAAATTAGAGAAAAAAATGTAAAGTCAAAAGTAATAATGTTAACAGCAAAAACTCAATTGGAAGACAAGTTAACAGGATTAAATCAAGGAGCAAATGACTATGTAACAAAACCATTTCATATTGATGAACTTGTTGCAAGAGTAAATGTTCAACTAAGAAACACAGACAATGAAATTGCAAATGATTACATAGAAGCGGGAGATTTAAGACTAAACTTAAAAACAACTAACTTATTATGTACTACAACAAATGAAACAATTGATATAGTTTGTAAAGAGTTCCTATTATTAGAGTACCTTATGAGAAATCCTGGTCAAACACTTTCAAGAGAAAACATATATGAAAAAGTATGGGGATTTGAAAGTGATGCTTAGAAGATAGCGATAGTTCTTATAGTAACATTGATTTTAATGGTTATAAATTATATGTAAATGGAACTGCAATTAATTAAAACGACACAAGTGGGACAGTGCAAAACTGTCTCATTTTTTATGTCGTTTTTTGTTGAATTGAAATATTCGTGTTCCATTTGCACAAAAAAAGTGGTTGCCATAATTGGTAAAATATGCTATACTAATAATGTTAGCAAAATGTTAACAGAATATTAGCAAAACAAAAAAACAAGAAGAAACACGTAAAATCATAAGAAAAAAAGAAAGGCGGATAAATCTATGGGATTTTTCGATAAATTAAAAAATGGATTAAACAAAACAAAAACATCATTTGACGACAAAATAAACAATGTATTCAAAAACTTCAGAAAAGTAGATGAAGACTTCTTAGACGAACTAGAAGAAGTACTAATAATGTCAGACATAGGAATGGACACATCAATAAAAATAATATCAAGTTTAAGAGAAAGAATCAAAAAAGAAAAAATACAAGATGAAGAAGATGTAAAACAAGCATTAAGAGAAGAAATGCAGAAAATATTAGATGTAACAGACATCGAATTACATTTAAACACAAAACCATCAGTAATCTTAGTAGTTGGAGTAAATGGCGTTGGAAAAACAACATCAATTGGAAAAATGGCAAATAGACTAGCCAAAGATGGTAAAAAAGTTGTAGTTGCTGCGGCAGATACATTTAGAGCAGCAGCTGTTGAACAATTAGAAATATGGGCAAAAAGAGCAGGAGCAGACATCGTTAAAAGAGACGAAGGAGTAGACCCAGCATCAGTTGTATATGATGCAATTAAGAAAACAAAAGAAAATGGAGCAGATGTGCTAATAGTTGACACAGCAGGAAGACTTCATAATAAAAAATATCTAATGGATGAGTTGAATAAAATTCAAAAAGTAATCAACAAAGAAATGCCAGATGCAGACAAAGAAGTTTTACTTGTAATTGATGGAACAACTGGACAAAATGCTATTTCACAGGTAAAAGCATTCAAACAAGAAACAGATATAACAGGAATAGTTTTAACAAAACTGGACGGAACAGCAAAAGGTGGAGTTGTTATCGGAATTGTTGAAGAAAATAAAATTCCGGTAAAATTTATTGGAGTTGGAGAACAAATTGACGATATGGAAATATTTAATTCAGAAGATTTTGTTAAGGCGATAATTTAAAATTTCAACCAATGGGGACGTTGTTAAATTGGTTGAAATTACTGTTATTTCTATAATTAAATTTAAATTTTTTCGACCAATTTAACAACGTCCCCATTGGTTGAAAAACAGAAAAGGAGATAAAAATTGGAAAAGAAAAAAAGTAAAACAAGGATGATTATTGTACTATTATTTATAGCAATATTCGCAATTGGAAGTTATGTAAGTTTAAGAGGAACATACTTACAATACAAAGAACTAGGAGAAAATTATATACAAGCATTTGAAACAAATTTACAATGCAAATATATAATTTTCGGAATTAATTTTGTACTATTATACATAATAAT
>CAKOWP010000041.1 GCA_934122385.1 uncultured Clostridia bacterium
AACAATAAAGAAATAACAATACAAGATGTAATATCAAAAAAGAAAGAAACAAGCAGAAGAGTAGATACGAAGTTAATAATGAAAGCATATAACTATGCAGTAGAACATCATGGAGACCAAAAAAGAAGGTCTGGAGAACCATATATAATACATCCACTAAATGTGGCATATATACTAGCAGGAGTAGGACTAGACGAAGCAACAATATGTGCAGCACTTTTACATGATGTTGTAGAAGACACAGATGCAACAGATGCAGATTTAAGAAGAGACTTTGGTGACGAAATTGCAGATATGGTTGCAGGTGTTACAAAGCTAGAAGCAATGCAATTTACAACTGTTGAAGAACAACAAGTTGAAGATTATAGAAAAATGTTTTTGGCTATGGGAAAAGATATCAGAGTTATAATATTGAAAATTGCAGATAGACTTCACAACATGAGAACATTAAAATATCTAAAAAGAGATAGACAAATTGCAAATGCAAAAGAAACAATGGAAATATATGCACCACTTGCAAACCGTTTAGGTCTATATTCAATGAAATGGGAGTTGGAGGACTTATCTTTTAAATATCTATATCCAGAAGAATATCATGAACTAGTTGAAGGAATAAATAAAAAGAGAGAAGAAAGACTTAAATTTATAGAAAAAATAATGGATGATATACGAGTTCAGTTGAAAAAACAGCATATTGATGCAGAAGTAACAGGTCGTGCAAAGCATTTATATAGCATATATAGAAAAATGAAGAGAGACAACAAAACACTAGATCAAATATATGACCTATTTGCATTGCGTATATTGGTAAATTCAATAAAAGATTGTTATGCAGCATTAGGAGTTGTACATGAGATGTACAGCCCAATGCCAGGAAGATTTAAGGACTATATAGCTGTTCCAAAACCAAATATGTATCAGTCAATACATACAACATTATTAGGTGACAAAGGAACACCATTTGAAGTTCAAATTCGTACATGGGATATGCATAGAGTTGCAGAATATGGTATCGCAGCACACTGGGCATATAAAGAAGCAAGCTACTTTGGAAAAAAACAATCAGTAAAAGTAGAAGAGGACAAACTTGCTTGGCTTAGAGAATCATTGGAATGGCAAAAAGATATGCAAGACCCACAAGAATTCTTGGCAACACTAAAAACAGAATTATTTGAAGATGAGGTTTATGTATTTACACCAAAAGGAGCCATAAAAATATTACCAAGAAATGCAACGCCAATAGATTTTGCATATAGCATACACGAAGAAATTGGAAACCATATGACAGGATGTAAAATAAATAGCAAAATGATGCCAATTATAACACCATTAAAAAGTGGGGACATCATAGAAATAATTACATCAGACAATTCAAAAGGACCAAGTAGAGATTGGCTTAAATTTGTAAAAAGTACAAAAGCTAAAAACAAAATAAATGGGTGGTTCAAAAAGGCAGAAAAATCAGAAAACATTGAAAAAGGAAAAGACTTAATAGAAAAAGAAATCAAGAGAATTGGAATGTCACATGCAGATTTATTCAAACAAGAATATATTGATGCAATGCTTGATAGATATAAATATAAAAATATCGAAGACATGTACGCAGCAGTTGGATTTGGAGCAAATTCTGCAGTAAAAGTAATTGCAAGAATGTTACAAGAATATAGAAAAGAACACCAAGAGGAAAATGTTGAAGAAAAAATTGAAGAATTAAGAAAACAAAAAGAGAGTAAACAAAAGCCATCAAGTTCAGGGGTTGTAGTAGAAGGGATAGACAACTGCCTAATTAAATTATCAAAATGTTGTAACCCATTACCAGGAGACGAAATAATAGGATACATCACAAAAGGAAGAGGAGTATCAGTTCACAGAAAAGACTGTGTAAACGTAAAAGATTTACTAACTGAAGAAAACAGAATAATAGGTGTTAAATGGTATGAAGAAGCAAAAGAAAATTACAATGTTACATTAGAGGTTTTGGCAAATGATAGAAAAGGACTATTGGTAGACATTTTAAATACGGTTAAAGAAACTAAGGCAAATTTGATGGGAGTTAGTACAAAAACTACTAAAGAGAGAATTGCTATTATGGACATCGACCTTGAAGTTGAGAATATTGAAGAATTGAATAAAGTAATTAGAAATATTAAGAAAGTGGATAGTGTTTACGAAGTTAGGAGATAGGATATAGGATAAATGTCGTTTTGGGGACGGTTCTGTTTGAGACATTTGTCGTGAATATCACATTGCTAGAACCCTGTATGCATAGGCTATACAAGAATGTCCCATTTGGAACCGATGTCTCAAACAGAACCGTCCCCAAAACGACAAAAACGATAAAAAAGGAGATAAAAATATGATTTTAAAAGAACTGAAGATAGACACCTGGATAGGAGACCCAACAAATTGTTATGTGATATTTGATGAAAATAGCAAAGAGATAATGGTAATAGACCCAGCAGGTGATGTGGATAAAATAGAAAACTTAATTGAAAATGTATTTAAAGGAAAATTGAAATATATTTATTTAACGCATTGCCATGGAGACCATATTGCAGGTGTAAACGAGTTAAAAAGACGTTGTGGTGGTAAAATATTAATTCATAGAATTGATAGTGAAGGACTAAATAATGTTGATATTAATTTATCTGAATATATTGGACTACCAGATATAGAGCTAGAAGCGGATTCTAGAATTGATGACAATGATTTAATACATTTAGGTGATTTGGAATTTAGGGTAATTCACACACCAGGACATACAGCTGGAAGCACATCACTTTATTGTAAAAAGGAAAAATGTTTATTTTCAGGTGATACAATTTTTGCTGGAACGTGGGGAAGAACTGATTTGCCAACATCAAGCAGAGAGGATATAATGAATTCAATTGTCAACAAAATATTGATTTTGCCTGATGATACATTTATTTATCCAGGACATGGAAAGGCTACAATGCTTAAAGATGAAAAGCCAATTTATCTTGAATTAAAGCCTAAAATGTGGTAAAATCACAATGTAAATTTAAAATATATTTATTTTTTGAAAAGGAGATTAAAAGAATGAAAACAAAAGCAAAATTATTTGGATGCATAATAGTACTAAGCGTAATAATGATGTATATTCCAACAAAATCAAAAGCTGGATTACAAGCTAATGGTGAATCTGTAAAACAGGATTCGATTAACAACTGGCTATTGAATGTAAGGCAAATGGAATCAAGTGGTGGAACACTTGGATTAACTGATTCTATAAATCAAACAAATTTAACTTCATCAGCTGAGACGTCAAATAACTTAGATATTCATATGGAAAAAAATACTGAATATGGTGCAATGGCTATACTTTCTGCTTCTTCTTATGGAAAACCAGATAAGGTTAATGATGGTGAAACAACAACTGGAAATAAGTCAGGAATTTATATAAATATTAATAAAGAATGGGTAGCTGCAGGAGCATTAACTAAATCAAGTAGATATGTAAATGCAAATCCTAGATATAAAAATTACTATACAGATAATTATGTTGCAAAACAAGGGGATGCTATAGAAGAAACAAAAGGATGGCATGAAAGTGGAGCTTCAACTTGGCTTAGTGGATTTTATCCAAATGAAAGTTCAGGACTATTAAGAGCATATGGTGGAAGTATATTTTCATATTATGGAAGAGGATCTGAAGATTATTATGGGAGGTACTTTTCAGATGCTTATTATGGAAAAACTTGGGCAACCCGTGCAGTAGTTGTTATAGGAGAAGGAATTTAGAAATAAAAAATTAATAAGGAGAAATATTATAATAATGATAAAGAAAATAAAAAACAACAAGCAAATAAAAATCACACTTATCATAATTAGTATTATAATAGCAATATTAATTCTATTCAACATTGGATACAGAATAAAAACAGGAAACTGGATATTCAACATAAAAAATGAAAATCCAAAAGAAATTCAATATCAAATAGAAAATATCGAAGGCAACAAAGCAACAATACTTGTTTCTTTTTACAATGAAAACGGGATCAACCAAATAACATATCAAAAAAATGGAGAAATGACATTAAACTGTAATGGAAAAACAAAAGTTAGCATTGAATATGACGTAGAAGACCAAAACTCATATAGTTTTTTAGTAGAAGATAAAGGCAAAAATAAAAAAGAACTAACATTAGAATTTGAAATACCAAGAATTCAAGGTGTATATTCACTAAAAAATGGAGTATATTCAAATGAACCAGATGTAAGTACAGGATTTATTGCAGAAAAAACAAGATATTTAAGACTGAATGAAGAAGGAAATCTAATTCCAAGTGGATACATATCAGAAGAAAAACCAGAAAATTGGTATGACTATAAAGAACAAAAATGGGCTAATATTTATGTTGAAGACGAAGGATTAGGTTCATATTATGTATGGATACCAAGATATTGCTATAAATTAGACTCAACAACGCAAAGAAGTGATGTCAAATTTATAAATGTATATAATGAATATATTGATGGAACAACCGGAGAAAAAATGACATGGGAAGAATTACAAGAGCAAGGATATCAATTGCCAGAAGCATTCTTATGGAACTCACAATTTGATGAACATGCATTAAAACAAAGTGTGGATATAATAATTCCAGGATATTGGATGTCAAAATATCAACTAGGAGAATTAACAAGCTATACAATAGACTATTCACCAGTAATAAATTTAACATCAATAGAAATATCAAATTTAAAAGTAAATACAGCTAAAACAATAGATAAATACGTATATGCACTAAATGGAAAAATATACGCAACAGAGGATTCAACTTCAACTGGATATACTTTTGAAAACTTAACTGGAGGAGATAAAATAATAAATGTAACAGCTTTAGATGCCAATGGGGAAATAGTAGGAAGTATGACAAAAACAATAAAAGTAACAGAACCAAATGAACCAGATGTTAGTGCATTTGACAAAGATACAACATTTTACGTATATTGGGATGAAGATGGTAATGAACATAATGAAATCCCAATAAGCCAAGACCCACCAACAGAATGGTACAATTACACAAGTGCACATTGGGCAAATATAGTTACAAGAAATAATGGATTAGAGACATATTTGACATGGATACCAAGATACGAATATAAACTAAACCAAATAAATCAAAGAACATATATAAACTTTATACAAGGAACAAGCACAGATGTAAGTGAAGGATATCAAATACCAGAATCATTTAGTTGGGGGGACGATTTAAGTATGCAACTTACAGGATACTGGATGAGCAAATATCAATTAAATGATGAAAATGCTACAAATAAAGTGATGGCTGAAATAAAATTTGGAGAAAATAAAATAAATGTTGGTGAATTAACAGGAAGTGCTATAACAGAAGAAAACATAGCAGAAGGACTAAAAATAGAATATTATATTAATGGTGAAAAGAAACACGAAGGAACAGACATAAATGAGAAATACACATATACGGGACTAAATTCAGGAGAGACATATACCGTAAATATAATTGTAAGAAAAAATTCTAATAATGAATTTTTAGGAGCAGTTACACAGAAAGATGCAACTGTAGCTCCAAACAAACCAGATATATCAGCATTCAATGAAAATAATACATATTATGTTTTATATGATGATAATGGAAACGAAATTGTTGGTGACAAAATAAAAAATGATGGAAGCAATATACCATCAAATTGGTATGACTATTCAAATAATATTTGGGCTAATATAGTTACAACAGATGGAAGAGTCGAGAATGGAAAAATAGTAGATGCAACAAATACAACATATTTTGTATGGATACCAAGATATCAATATAAATTGAATACTACTACCCAAAGAGCAGACATTAAATTTATATCAGGAACAAGTACAGAAGTTAAAAATGGATACCAAATACCAGAAGCATTTAGCTGGGGAGATGACTTAAGCATGCAACTTACAGGATACTGGATGACTAAGTATCAATTAAATGATTAATCAATGTGAATTTTGTTAAATAGGTTGAACTTTTCTTTTTTAACCAATTTAACAACGTCCCCATTGGTTGAAAGAGAGGAAATAATTATGAGCAAAACAGAACCAAGAACATTAGCAGGTTTTATGGAGCTAATGCCAAATGAACAAATATTATTTGAACAAATAAAACAAAAAATAGAAAAAACATATCAAAAATTTGGATTTTTACCACTAGACACACCAATACTAGAACTATCAGAAGTATTACTTGCAAAAGCAGGTGGAGAAACAGAAAAACAAATATATAGATTCGAAAAAGGTGATACAGACATATCAATGAGATTTGATTTAACAGTACCACTTGCAAAATATGTAGCAAAAAACTATGGAAATTTAAGCTTTCCATTTAGAAGATATCAAATCGGAAAAGTATATCGTGGAGAAAAAATGCAAAAAGGTAGATACCGTGAATTTTATCAATGTGATATAGATATCATTGGAGATGAAGAATTAAGTGTAAGAAATGATGCAGAACTTCCAAGTGTTATTTACAATATATTTAAAGAATTAGGATTTGATGATTTTACAATAAAAATAAATAACAGAAAATTATTTAATGGTTTATTTGAAAGTTTAAATCAAATAGAAAATGCAGTAGAAATTCTTAGAATCATAGACAAAATAGAAAAAATAGGAAAAGAAGCTGTAATTGAAGAGTTAGAAAAAATAGAAGTTCCAACAGATTCAATAAATAAAATATTAGATTTTATTGAAATAGAAGGAACGACGGATGAAAAATTGCAAAAACTTGCTGATTTAAATATTGAAAATGATGCATTCAAAACAGGACTTGAAGAACTTACAGAAGTTGTTAAATATGTAAGATTATTTGGAATTCCGGACAGCAACTTCAAAGTAGATTTAACAATAGCTAGAGGACTTGATTATTACACAGGAACAGTTTATGAAACATTTTTAAATGAATATAGAGAACTTGGAAGTGTATGTTCTGGTGGTAGATACGAAAATTTAGCTGAACACTATACTGACAAAAAGCTACCAGGTGTTGGAATTTCAATTGGTTTAACCAGATTATTCTATAAATTAAATGAATTGAATTTAATAAATGCTGATAAAAAATCAGTTGCAGAAGTTTTAATAGTTCCTATGGTTGAAGATATGACGGTTCCTATAAAATTAGCAAGTGATTTAAGGAAAAATGGAATTAATACAGAGATATTTTTAAATGATAAAAAATTAAAAGCTAAAATGAAATATGCTGATAAACTTGAAATTCCTTATGTTATTGTTGTAGGTGAAGATGAAGTTAATTCAGGTATTGTTAAAGTTAAGAATATGAGAACTGGTGAACAAATAGAAAATTCTATTGAAGATATTTCAAAATGTGATGTTTTCAAAATAAAATAATTAAAAAATGTAACACAATAAATTTTATATAAATTTAATTTATTGTGTTATATTTTTTCTTATATCAATTTATATAATAATTTGATGTATATCTTTATTTATATAAAAGAGTAATCTTATTTCCCATTTTTTTAATAAAACCCTCATCCTTCAAAGCCTTAATTTCACGCATCATAGCACTTCTATCAACACTAAGATAATCAGCCAAATCAGTTAAAGAAAAAGGAAGAATAAAAGTCTTACTTAAACTTCTAGTAGACAAAATATTAAAATAACCACGAAGTTTTTCACGAATAGAACGCTTTGTTAAAATCTCGACTCTAGTATTTAAATCCATAACTTTATTCAAAATCAAATTAGAAAAATTTTCTGATAAAGTCTGATGAAATTTACAATTATTTCTACATTTTTGATGTATATTATCATAATTAAAAAATAAAACTTCACAACTTTTTTTAGCTTCAACAGAAAGCTCATTATTTGTTGTAACAATGTATAAGGCTTCACCAAAAATATCGTTCTTGGTAAAATGTTCGATAATGGCTTTGTCACCATTCATATCATATCTAACCAAATCAGCTTCACCACTTAGAAGAATACAGATTTGGTTTCTTTTTTGGATATATGTAGTTATTGTTTGATTTTTTTTGAAAGATTTCTTTTGAACGCTTTTGCATGTATGTGCAAAGTCTTTTAAAAATGTTTCTATGTCTTGGATGTATTCCATTGTATTCACCTCAATGTGTATATGTTTATAATATGCTTTTGTTCTTATATTAAATCTTTGGTGATATATCGTTTTTTATATATTAGGAAAGTTATGAAACTTTCCTAATATATAAAATTACATTGCACAGAAAATTTATTTCATAAATTTTCGCGCACGAACAAATTTACTGAAAAAATCTTTGATTTTTTCAGATTTGTTCTATTTAGATATTTAAACTTTATAATGCATATTATACAATAAAAAAGTTGCAATTGCAACAAAAATATTGTAACAAAAATGTAATATTTTTCTAATCCTAGAGAATAGTAAGTTAAAAAATATATTTCAAAATTTGTGATATATGCAACAGAAAATGAAAAATATTGATATATAATAAGTATATAAAAAAGTCGAAAATTTTAAAAAATATAAAAAATTGATTAGCAACAACCTAAAATTAGGCAATAAAAATTTTTGTAAAATTTTCATGGTAATGAACTAATTAAAGTGAAAGGAACAGGAAAAATGAAAATTATAAAAAGAGATGGAAGAATAGTAGATTATGACAGACAAAAAATAGCAGTAGCAATAGAAAAAGCAAATAGAGATGTAACAGGTAAAGAGAAAGCAACAAAAGAAGAAATAAAAGAAATAATAGATTATATAGAAGGACTTGGAAAAAGAAGAATTTTAGTTGAAGATGTTCAAGATATAATAGAAGAAAAATTGATGGACATGGGAAAACATAAATTGGCAAAAGAATACATAGTTTATCGTTATAACAGAGCATTAGTAAGAAAATCAAATACAACAGACGAATCAATTTTAGGGCT
>CAKOWP010000042.1 GCA_934122385.1 uncultured Clostridia bacterium
AAAGACAACAGACAATATATAAATTACTTCCATACAGGAGTGAAAATAAACGAATCAGATTTAATATATTTACATGACGACATAAACAACACATATAAACAATATTATGACACAGACACAAATATATTAAATACAGAAATAACAAACACATACTTCAATTTAAAAATAGTTCAGACAGATTTTGTGTTAATAAAAGAAAATATATTACTAAAAAAATACACATTTTTAAATGAAAGCAAAATTGATTTAAATACTCAATTTTACATTCATTCTGAACTATTATCAGATACAAATAATTTTGTTGGATGCAAAATAATTGATGGTGGAATGATGCAATATGCACATGACTTTACATTCTCAACTTTTGCAAAAGAAAAAGATATTATAAAGCATCAAATAAATGGAAGCATAAATAATATAAAAAGAACAGAAATATATGACAAAGATTATATTGGAATGTCAAAAGATACATCAATAGCATATGAAATAGGAACAATAAAACCAGGAGAAAAGAAAGAGTTAGAAATAGCCATTTTGATTGACGAAAACAAAAATATTTCAGACATTGAAGATGAAATTGAAAGAGTAAAAAGAATAGATTTTGAAAAAGAATATATTAATACAAAAGCATATTGGAGAAAATATGTAAAACAACATAATGGCTTAAAAATTAAAGAGCCAGAAAACAGTTATGACGAAAGAATATATGAAATTTATAAAAGAAGTATATTGCTATTTCCTTTATTGACAAATGCCGAAACAGGAGCAATTATAGCATCACCTGAAATAGACGAAAACTTCACAAAATGCGGAAGATATGCATATTGTTGGCCTAGAGATGCTGTATTTATGACAAAAGCAATGGATATATTAAAAATGAATAAAGAAACAGAAAAATTCTACAAAGTATTTTGCCAAAAAACACAAAGCAAAAATGGAATGTGGGAACAACGTTTTTATACAGATGGAAAATTAGCTCCTTGTTGGGGATACCAAATTGACGAAACAGCTAGTGTAGTTTTTGGTGTATATGAACATTATAAATATACAAATTCCGAAAAATTTTTAAAAGATAATTTACAAATGTGTGAAAAAGCAACCGACTTCTTAAAAAGATATGTAAAAGACTGGGTTGAATCTGCTTTCAAAAATGATGGACAAGGAATAGATAATTCACAAATAGATTCAAAAGGCAACTTGCAAACACATAAATATCATGTAAGTTATGATTTATGGGAAATGTGTGAGGGAGTACACTTATATTCACTAGCAAGTATTTATTCAGCATTTGCAAATATGCTAAAAATTTATGATGTGTTAGGAAAAGATGTATCAGATTTTGAAAACAATAGATTAAAACAAGAAAAAGTTGAAAAATCAAAAAAAGAAATAGAAAAATTACAACTTGAAATAAAAAAATATATTAATAAATATTTATACGACGAAGAAAAGAAATCATATGTAAGAAATCCAGAAGATAAAAAAATGGATATAAGCATAATTGGTGCAGTTACACCATTTGAAGTATTTAAACCAAAAGAAAAGAAAGTTCAAAATACTATCGAAAGAATTAATTTGAGCTTGAGAACTTATACTGGTGGATATCAAAGATTTGAAAATGATAATTATATGAATGGAAATCCTTGGCCTATTGCCAATCTTTGGATGACTTTGTATTACTTAGAAACAGGAGAGAAAAAGAAAGCAAAAGAAACATTTGACTTTGTCATTAAAACAGCTGGTAAACATTATTTATTAGGTGAACAAGTTAATAATGAAACTTTAAAACCTAATTGGGTTATTGGACTTGGATGGTCACATGCAATGTTCATTATTGTTTTAGAAAAATTATATGGGAAAATGATAAATAACACTTGAAAATGAAATAAATTTGATATAGAATTGAATTGCCAAAAAAAATATGGTAATACTAAAAAGAAAAAGCAAAGGAAAAAACCAATGCTAAATTAAAGGAGGAATTTTATTATGTCAGTAAAAGTAGCCATTAATGGATTTGGACGTATAGGACGTCTAGCATTTAGACAAATGTTTGGAGCAGAAGGATATGAAATCGTAGCAATAAACGACTTAACAAGTCCTAAAATGTTAGCTCATTTATTAAAATATGATTCAGCACAAGGAAGATATGAAAAAGCTGAAACAGTAGAAGCAGGAGAAGATTCAATAACAGTAGATGGAAAAACAATTAAAATATATTCAGAAAAAGATGCTGCAAACCTACCATGGGGAGAAATAGGAGTAGATGTAGTTCTAGAATGTACAGGATTTTATACATCTAAAGATAAAGCACAAGCACATATTGATGCAGGAGCTAAAAAAGTTGTAATTTCAGCACCAGCTGGAAAAGACTTACCAACAATCGTATATGGTGTAAACGAAAAAGTATTAACACCAGAAGATAAAATAATATCAGCAGCATCATGTACAACAAACTGTTTAGCACCAATGGCAAAAGCATTAAATGATTATGCACCAATTCAATCAGGAATAATGACAACAGTTCATGCTTACACAGGTGACCAAATGGTATTAGATGGACCACACAGAAAAGGTGATTTAAGAAGAGCTAGAGCAGCAGCTGTTAACATTGTACCAAATACAACAGGAGCAGCAAAAGCTATTGGACTAGTTATACCAGAATTAAATGGAAAATTAATTGGTTCAGCTCAAAGAGTTCCAGTACCAACAGGTTCAACAACAATATTAGTTGCAGTTGTTAAAGGAGAAAATATTACAGAAGAATCAATAAATGCAGCAATGAAAGCTCAAAGTAGCGAATCATTTGGATATACAGATGAATACTTAGTATCTTCAGATGTTATAGGAATGAGATATGGTTCATTATTTGATTCAACACAAACTATGGTAACAGAAATCGGAAACGGTTTATATCAAGTACAAGTTGTTTCTTGGTATGATAATGAAAATTCATATACAAGCCAAATGGTTAGAACAATTAAATATTTTGCTGAATTAGGATAATATTGAAACAAGTGGGACAGTGCAAAGCTGTCTCATTTTGTTATTCTTTGTCGAATTTAGCGGTCGATTTTTAGGAATATTTTAATATATCTATTTACAAATGTATCATACTATGATATACATAATATGGCTATATAGAATATAGTTTTTTAATTCAAATTTTTATTTATTAATTTTTAATCGGATAGATTCCCATATATAAGTTTAATTTTAAACATAATAATGAACTAAAAAATATATAAAACTTTTAAATAAATATTGACAATTTAGTTCTACAATATTATAATAATTTTACAATATGAATTTTAGATATTAAAAATATTTTTATGTTGAAAATAAATATTACTATATAGCAAATTTCGACGAAAGGAGGAATGCCAATGGAAGAAAAAATTTTAAAAAAACTTGATGATATGAGTTCGCAGTTTCAGTTACAGCTTCAGGAAATAAATCAAAGGTTTGACAAAGTTGACAAAAAAATTGAAGAAACAGAAGAAAAAATAATAACAACATTAAGAGATGAATTTGACCAAAAACTTAAAAATACAAAAGAAAACATAACAAAAGAAATGGACAAAAAAATAAAAACAACTGAAGAAAATATAACAAAAGAAATAGATCAAAAAGTAAAAACAACTGAAGAGAACATAACAGAAAATATAACAAAGGAAATAGACCGAAGATTAAAAATAACTGAAGAAAGAATAATTAAAGATGCATCAAAGGCACTAAGGGAAAATATTGATTTTTTATATGATAAAAAAAATGAGGAACATGAGAAAATTGAGAATGAACTTAGAGAACATAAAGAAAGAACGTTAAAAGGTGTAAAAGCACTTGAAAAGGTATTAACCGCTTAAAAATTTATAAAAGTATTGCATTAAAAATGTAATACTTTTATAAAACAACAATATAAACTTATAAATTAAAATATACAAAAAATATAAAATTATAAAAAATTAGGAGGAATGTAAAATGGAAACAATAACACTAGAAGAATTTATAGAAAGACTTAGCAAATATAAAGGAGATAGTATTGTAACAATGCTTGAAGGAAATATAGACACAGAAATAGATATGAACCTTTCAGAAGTAAACCAAAAAGATGATATAATTGAAATAATATTTAACAAAACAAAGAGAAAAATATGTGGAGACAAATTTAAAATTGATATACATCAAATAAAAAATATTGAATCTGATGAAGATACAGAATTTTATATATACTTTGATTCAAACCAAAGAATTATATTTTTTACAGATATGGATGTGCTTTTAAATTATAATCTACAAAAGTGGGAAAATAGATTACTACATAGATAAAGCATCAATTTAATTTGATGCTTTACTTTAAACTATTTGATATATTTTCGCATAGATCTATAAAAAGTCTATGATTTTTTTCAGGAACAGATTTCAAAACTTCAGTAAAAGTCTGGTCAGAATTACTTTCTGTAATACCAAAAACTAAATAATCTAAGCTAGTATGTAATACATAACAAATATTGCTAATTGTAGCCAAGCTACAAATACTATTGCCTCTTTCGATTTCACTAATATATGAAGGTGAAACATCTATTAATTCAGATAATCTTTCTTGAGTTAATTCCATTTCTTTTCTTTTTAATTTTATTCTTTTTCCAATTTGTACATAGTCTAATTCTTCCATTTAAAACACCTCATTTTTATAATATTTTATAATGAATAAAAAATAAATAAAATTATCTAGAACTGTTGAACTACATCTAAAAGTGTGATAATATTAAAATTACAGGGGACAACCTGTAGCGGATATATATAAACAAAGGAGAAAAACATGAAAAAATTAAAGAGTACAAAAGCGATTACGCTTATAGCATTGGTAATAACAATAATTTTATTATTAATTTTGGCAGGAATAAGCATACAAGCAATAACAAACACTGGCTTATTTGGAAAAGCAAGACAAGCAGTACAAGAAAGTAAATATGCTAGTGCAGCAGAAAAAGTAGCATTGGCAGTAAATGCGTCATATGACGAAAAAGGGAAAATGAATGATAAATATTTAAAAGAAAATGTAAATAAAATAGAAGGCCTAAGTAAAAAAATAGATACAGTAACATATGACTTAAAAATAGTAGTAGATGGATTTGAATTCACAATATCAGAATATGGAAAAATAACAGGTGAGAAAAAAGAAGTAGCAACATTACCAGACAATACACCTAAAACAGATGCTGGAACAAATGTTAAAGTACCAGATAGCTGGAATTCTCAAAATGTAAAATATATAAAAACAACAGATGGAACAGAAGTGACAACATTAGAAACAGTAGCAACAGTATATGCAGTATCAGATGGAGAGAATAACACAGTTCCAGTACCAAATGGATTTTATTATGTAGGTGGAAATAAAAATTCTGGAGTAGTAATATCAGATGACGAAAGAGATAAAAATAAATTTGCAGGAAAAGCGGATGTACCAGCAGGAGCAGTATATAATTCAGATGGAACAGTAAAAACAGAAAATTTAAGCAGTGAGGAACAAGCCCAAACATTATTTGGAAATCAATTTGTTTGGATACCTTGTACAATTGATAATTATAAAAAAACAAGCTTTGGATTACAAGATGCAAATTGGGAAATTAAAACAAATACATCTGAAAAGGTACAAATAAAAAAATATGGGGGTTTTTATATCGGGAGATATGAAGCTGGAACAGGCAATTTGACATCAAGCAAAATAGATTTTTCTAAGGGTTACTCAACATCAGACTGGGCAAACGCAAATTTTAAAGCAGAATATATAACAAGTGGAAAAATAACGACGAAAGCAGGTGAAATACCATATTATCATGCAGATTACGGAACTGCTCAAACAATGGCACAAGCAATGTATGATAATAATTATGTACAAAGTGGATTAATAACAGGAACAATGTGGGATGTAACATTAAATTATTTAAAATTGCAAGATAGTACATTAAACTTAACAAATACACCATGGGGAAATTATAATAATACAACATTAACAAATTGCAAAGGAAGATATATAACAGTAAATTCAAGTAATGGTAGTACATCAGATATAACCTCAAATAGTGATGGAACAAGACACTATGGTGTAATGACAACAGCTTCAAGTGAAGATACGAAGAAAAATAATATATATGATATGGCAGGAAATTTATGGGAATGGACAGAAGAATTAGCGTATGATATGTCCAATAACTATTATATAAATCGTGGTCGGTTCTTTCGGCGTTGCCTACGCGAGCAACCCAGCTTGTTACCGTGGTTACAATTTTGCTCCTGGTACCTACACGAGCTACGGCTTTCGCCCTGTACTTTATATTAAGTAGAACTTAACGCTAGTAGAGATACACTTAAACAATTATATTGTCTAAATTTATAGAGATATTATTAAAGAATACTTGAAAAGTATTCTTTTTTAGTATAAAATTGTATCAAGTAGCAAAAATAGGTAAAAACTATAAAAAACAAATAAAAAAATTAGGAAAAAACCTAAAAGAAAGAAGGAATGAAAATGAACAAAAAAACAGTAAAAGACATCGATTTAAAAGGAAAGAAAGTATTTGTAAGATGTGACTTCAACGTACCAATGGACGAAAATCAAAACATCACAGACAACACAAGAATAGTAGCAGCACTACCAACAATAAAATACCTATTAGAACAAAACTGCAAAATAATATTAGCATCACACTTAGGAAGACCAAAGGGAGAAGTAAAACCAGAATTCTCACTAAAACCAGTAGCAAAAGAGCTATCAAAATTATTAGGAAAAGAAGTAATAATGGCAAATGACGTAATAGGAGAAGATGCAACAACAAAAGCAGAAAACCTAAAAGAAGGAGAAATAATGCTACTTGAAAATGTAAGATTTCACAGAGAAGAAACAGACAATGACCCAGAATTTGCTAAAAAATTAGCATCAATGGCAGAAGTATTTGTAAATGATGCATTTGGAACAGCACACAGAGCACATGCATCAACAACAGGAATAGCAGACTACATCCCAGGTGTAGCAGGATTTTTAATAGAAAAAGAATTAAAATTCTTAGGAAATGCTATCAACAATCCAGAAAGACCATTTGTAGCAATATTAGGTGGAGCAAAAGTTTCAGATAAAATAGGAGTAATAGATAGCTTATTAGATAAAGTAGATACATTAATGATAGGTGGAGGAATGGCATATACATTCTTTAAAGCACAAGGATATAATGTAGGAAATTCACTATGTGAAGTAGAAAAAACAGGCTTAGCTTTAGAAGCAATGAAAAAAGCAAAATCAAAAGGAGTAAAATTATTATTACCAATAGATACAAAAATAGGAAAAGAATTCAAACCAGACACAGAAAGTAAAACAGTAGCATGGACAGAAATTCCAGATGAATGGGAAGGATTTGACATTGGAGAAAAAACAATAGAAATGTTCAAAAACGAATTACAAAGTGCAAAAACTGTAATTTGGAATGGCCCACTAGGATTATTCGAATTTGACCAATTTGCAATTGGGACAAACGAAATAGCAAAAACACTTGCGGAACTAGATGCAACAACAATAATTGGTGGTGGAGACTCAGCAGCTGCAGTAACTAAAGCAGGGCTAGCAGATAAAATGACACATATTTCTACAGGTGGTGGAGCATCACTTGAATTCTTAGAAGGCAAAAAGCTACCAGGTATTGAGTGCTTACAAGATAGATAGAATAGAAAAAAATAAGAGCAATTTTTTCGACCAATGGGAACGTGTTTCGACCAACTGAGCGTTTTTTCGACCAACGGGGACGTTCTTAAATTGGTTGAAAATTATTAACAATTTTTTTATTAATTTATATTTATTATTTCAACCAATTTAAGAACGTCCCCGTTGGTCGAAAAAACGCTCAGTTGGTCGAAACACGTCCCCATTGGTCGAAATGTTTGAAAGGAGAGAAAATTATGAGAAAAAAAGTAATTGCAGGAAACTGGAAAATGAACATGCTTCCAAACGAAGCAATAAATTTTATAGACAAATTAACACCACTAGTAAAAGAAACAAAAAATGAAGTAATACTATGTGTGCCATACACAGACCTATTTTACGCATTACTAACAGCACAAGGAACAAACATCAAAATAGGAGCACAAAATATGCACTTTGAAGAAAGTGGAGCATATACAGGAGAAGTATCAGGGAAAATGCTAAAATCAATTGGAGTTGAATATGTTATAATAGGGCACTCTGAAAGAAGACAATACTTCAACGAAACAGACGAAACAGTAAATAAAAAAATAAAAGCAGCATTTGCAAATGACTTAAAAACAATTGTATGTGTAGGCGAAACATTAGAACAAAGAGAAGCAAATCAAACACAAGAAATAATTACAAAACAAACAGAACTAGCATTACAAGGTTTAACAGAAGAACAAGTTCAAAATACAATAATTGCATATGAACCAATATGGGCAATTGGAACAGGAAAAACAGCAACATCAGAACAAGCAAATGACGCAATAAAATCAATTCGTGACAAAATTTGTCAAATCTATGGACAAAATGTAGCAAATGGAGTTATAATACAATATGGCGGAAGCGTAAAATCAAATAATGCAAAAGAACTATTTGAAATGTCAGACATCGATGGAGGCTTGGTCGGAGGAGCAAGCTTAAAACCAGATGAATTTGCTAAAATAGTAAATTACGCAGATTAATGCAAATCAAAAATTGTAAAAAATTAAAATTGAAACAATATTTTGAAAAGCAAGAGCATAAAGGAAGGAGGAATATGTTAGAAAAAAACTAACATAGACTAATAATGAAAGATAAAGTAACAATGCTAATG
>CAKOWP010000043.1 GCA_934122385.1 uncultured Clostridia bacterium
CTAGATTTAATTTTTATTTTAAAATTCAATTTTATTTTTAAAAATTTTGACTATGCAATTGCCAAATAAATTGCATATCCATATATTACCATGGTTTTATTGAAAAATCAAGAAAAATCGTTCGACAAAATATGACAAAAAAGTAGAACAGTTCTATACTGTCCCACTTGTCTCATTTTATTTTGTAATCCATTTTACCAAATTTAAATTTTCTGAATCTAGCAACATTTCATGTTTTGGCATAACTCTGAAAGTATAGCCATAATTTCCGCCAGTTTTAAGTTCAATTTTTGTTGTATATTCATAAATTTTATTTTCTTCATCACTAGAAGTTAATTTCATTGGAATAATACTTACATTTTCAACAATGCCATTGTCTAAGATTTTACCATAATAACATTGAGCTGTAATGTTGTCTACATCAATATTTGGAAGTTGTACTTCACATTTAACTTCAATATTATTTCCTGCATCCATTGTAATGTTATTTAAATTATTTTTTTGTGTAATTTTGATATCTTTCCAATTTGTATATAAATTCTTTTTCCACAAATTAAATTCTGCTACATTATCAACATTTTCATAATATTTTTTAGTTAAATTGCATAATGGCATATATAAATTATTTGTGTAATCTACAAGCATTCTTGATGTACTATATTTTCCACCTGTTGATGTGATAGAATTTTTCATAATTTTCATCCATTTTTCTGAAATTCCATTCTCATCTTTTTCATAATATGTTGGTATAATTTTTTCTTCCAATGTATGATACATGCTTTGGCTATCTGCAATATCTTGTTCTTCATATGATGTAAATTCTGCATTTGTTCCAATTGTCCATCCATTTTCTTGGTTGTAGCCTTCTGCCCACCAACCATCTAAAACACTAAAGTTTATAACTCCATTTACAGATGCTTTTTGTCCACTTGTTCCAGATGCTTCCATTGGTCTTCTTGGATTGTTTAGCCATACATCAACACCACTTACTAAATATCTTGACATTGCAATGTTGTAATTTTCTAATAAGAATATTTTTCCTTTAAATTGTGGCATCATTGATATTTCGTGTATTCTTTTAATTAAATCTTGTCCTTCTTTATCTGCTGGATGTGCTTTTCCTGCAAATATTAATTGAACTGGTCTATCTGCATTGTTTAAAATTTGTGTTATTCTTTCTAAATCTTTGAATATCAAAGTTGCCCTTTTATATGTAGCAAATCTTCTTGCAAATCCTATCGTTAATGCATTTGGATTTAATTTTGATGTTATGTCATTTATTTCTTCATAGCTGTATCCAGACCTTCTTAATCTATTTGTTGTATTTTCTTTAACTATTTCTAATAATTTTTGTTTTCTTTGTTGATGTATTCCCCATAATTCTTGGTTTGGTATATTATTTATATTTTCCCATACTTCATCTTTGAAAATATTATCTTGCCAATATGGAATTAAATATTTGTTATATAATTCTTTTAATGATGGAGCTAACCATGAGCATGTGTGAATACCATTTGTTACATATGTTATTGGTGATTCATTTGCTGCAATTTCAGGCCATACATCTCCAAATAATTCTCTTGAAACAGCTCCATGTAATTTACTTACACCATTTTTCTTTCCGGCAATCTTTAGAGCTAATATTCCCATATTAAATCCTAGTTCTAATTCTGTACATGGTTTCATTCCTAATTTTAAGAATTCCTCTCTGTCTAAGTTTAGTCTTGGCCAGAATCCCTTGAAATATTTTTCAACCAATGCTATTGGGAATATGTCATTTCCAGCTGGAACTGGTGTATGTGTTGTAAATACTGTTTTTGAGCTTGCTATATCTTTGGCAACTTCAAATGATACTTTCTTTTCTCTTATTATATTTTTAATTAGTTCTAATATTAAGAAAGCTGAATGTCCTTCATTCATATGATATACAGTTGGATTTAAGCCTAATACTTGTGTTAATAAATTTGTTCCACCCATTCCAAGAACAATTTCCTGTTTTATTCTCATTTCTTGGTCTCCACCATATAAACGTAATGTAGTCTCTCTATCTTCTGGTGAATTTTCGTCTATATCAGAATCTAATAAATATAATTTTATTCTTCCAACATTAATTTGCCATACTTTTAAATATACTTTTCTATTTTCAAATTTTACATATATTTTTAATTCTTCACCATTTCCATCTTTTACTGGATTTATTGGTAAATTGCTTAATTCTATATTATTATACTCTGTTTCTTGGTCTCCATATCCATTTATTTTTTGATGAAAGTATCCATTTTTATATAATAATCCTACTGCTACTAATGGAATGCCTAAATCACTTGCAGATTTTAAGTGATCTCCTGATAATATTCCAAGTCCACCTGAATATATTGGTATTGTTTGATCTAATCCATATTCTGCTGAAAAATATGCAATTAAATCATTTTTGTTTTCTGGATATTTATTTGCAAACCAAGTATTTTTACTTGTAACATAATCATTAAATTCTTTTGCAAGTCTATCATATTCTTTTAAAAATTCTGCATTTGTTGCAACTGCTTCTAATCTTTCTTGTGATACTTGTTTTAAAAATTTTACAGGATTTTTTTCACATGTTTCCCATAAGTCTTTGTCTATTTTTTTGAATAGTCTTAGGAATTCTGTATTCCATGACCACCATAGATTATTTGATATTTCTGATAATTTTTCAATTCTTTTTGGTAACTGTGGATTTACAGTTATTTTGTTAAATATGTACATTTTTATTTCCTCCTTAGTATTTTTTACTTAAATTTTTCTTTTTGTTTTTTTATTATTTTTTTCATTGTGTTCTTTTTTATTGTTTAATTTTTAATTCCATTTTAAATTATTATTTTTCGTCTTGTTCTTTTGCTTTGTTTTCTTGGTATTTTTCTTCTTGCATATTTGCAGTATCTTCTAATATTTTTTGATATGCTTTAATTCCTATTGGTGCATTTACCGTTTTTTTGAATGCTCTAACTCTTTCTTGTTCAGTATTATTATTTCTTATTTTTCTTACTGAACATCCAGAATTTTTATTAACCTTCTCATACTTTTCTCCTTGTTCTTCTTTTGTTAGTCCTCTTTTATAATAGTAATCAAATGGTTTTGTATTTGCACTTTTTTCTACTTTTTTTACTTCTGTAATTATTTTTTTGTTTTCTGAATTCTTGTTTATACTTTCTATTCTCATTTCTAGTCTCTCCTTTTTTATCTCTTTTATATTATAATAATAAATTTAAAAAAGTACAAGTCTTTTTTTATAAAACTTGTACTTTATTTTTTATTTGTTATAGTTTTCATTCTCTTTCATAGCAACATCATAATCAATACCCAAAAAACGAATTTTAGCATATCCATCATCATTTTCATCTATTACCTTGTTTAATCCATCTAAAATTTCGGCATTTATAAATTTTTTGTTTGAATAGTGAATACTTTGTCCCGTATGGACTATATGATTCTCTGTTGATTCCTCAGAAATAGCATCACATCCATCATATCCAGATATATACGAAGAACCTCCAGCACCTGCTTCTTCATTATCAGCGTAGTCATTTGTGGTTCCACCATAATAACCACCACCTGCGCCAGCAACACCGTCACTGTTGCCAGTTCCATAGCCATCCTGCCCTATTCCAAATTTATAACCACCTGTCTGAGTTCCAGGTAGTGCAATTGCTCTATTAGTCAAGCCAATAAGTCCTCCTCCTGCACCTCCTTCGGTTTTCCATGAAGCACCTGCTCCCCCTGCTGCAACCATTATTCTTGATTTCAAACTTTCAAAATTATTCCAATCTCCTGAAACTAATCTAATATCAGTAGCGCCTCCTCCTGCTCCAGCAGCTTCATCATCTCTATTATCCCAAGTTCCAAGGCCACCACCATTATATCCACCCTTAGAATCTTTTCCACGAGTAGCATCTTCACCTTTTTTTCCTACATAAACATATATTTTTTCACCTTTATTTAAATAAATAATTCCTGATGTATAGCCACCTTTACCGCCACTTTTTTCTCTATTTCCATCTGCTAATGAACAACCACCTTTTGCTCCCCAACATTGAATTTTATAATATCCATTTTGTTTTATTTGAAATTCTTGCGAACTTCCTGTGTAATTAAATACTTTAGTTACTCCACTATATGTTTCATTATATATTTCATTTAATATTTTTCCAATTGAAATAGATCCATTTCCACCAGGCCCACTACTATTCAAATTATAATTTTTATTTCCTCCATCAGCTATAATTTTTCCTTTATTCTCATAATTAGTTTTATAAAACAAATTAATTGAACCTCCACCAGAAGAGCCACCAATTATGCTTGCAGTAGGTGCAGCTACACCGTTTGAGGAAATTTCTGAATTATTTTTTATTTCATTTGCATATACAATCAATAAACCTCCGCGTTCCGGTTTGCACCTAATAAATATCTATCCAAAGATCCAACTATATAGTTTTCTCCTGAAGCATATCCACCTCCGTGAAGTATTTCCTACACCACCGAGATAAAGAATACGTCCAATATGATCCGTGAAGTTGTCGATTTACCACCAGTTCCACCATTGTCGGACCCCTTCTCTCCACTATAGTATATATATCCATGTCCATCTCCACCTTGGTAATTAGAATGATATGTTCCTCCTCCACCAGTACCTCCAGAATAGCTCGTTCCCATACCTCCATTTTGAGTAACACCAGTAAGAGCCGAAAAATACAGTACTCTTGCGGCACAAGTTCCTGAACCTCCACCACCTGTTTTTCTATTATAACCATGTCTTCCAGAATTTCCATTTAGAAAATTGTATTCATTAGTATACTCACTTGTTGCAGCTATTTGACCTTCTCCTCCCTCAGCTCCAACAGCTGGTACATATTCATAACTATTATCTGAATTTTTCCACAAATACACATTTTGTCCTTCTGCCTTAGCTCCTCTTGCTGTCATAGAAATTGTACCATTATTGGTTAATGTTCCTGTACAATAAACAAACATTCCTTTTGTCCCACCAAAGCCATCTTTACTTGCATATGATGTTAATGTTACTCCGTCATCAATAGTTAAATCACCATTTACTTTTAAAACAATCATGTTCTTAGCATATTCATTTGCATTTGCAACATCCTGTTCTGATCCAAATGCTGAATTCGTATCTAAATTCAAATTGCTATCAAATGAATACACTTTTAAATTATATATTTCATCATTAACGCTTACATTATATAATCCAGTTTTAATATCATCTTTTTCTACGGCAGATATTAAACTTTCTGCTTCAATATTCCCCTCTGTTTGGTTTGTATCTACTTCAAATTTTTTATTTAGTGTTACAGCCTGGCTATTTTTTGTATTTTCTATTTTAGCAGAAATCGTTACTGTATTGTCATCATTAACTAAATTACTTGATTTTAAATCATAATCATGTAAAGCTATTTTTCCTGTTCCCTCTATCCAATCACTGTTTTTTCCTATTTTATAGTAAGTTTTATATCCATCAATTGAGGTCATATTATCAATGTCTATAACTTTATAGCCATTCTGTTCTTTTACTTTATCGATTTTTACTCCATTATCATTGATAAAATCGTCATTCGCATTTATTGTATACTCATAAATGTTTTCATTGTCTATCGATTTTACTTTGAATATATAATTTTGATCCTTATCCATTACATAGTCAAATGAAATTTGTTTTTTGTTATTTCCTATAACTTTGTTATTAGAATATTCCACATAATCTATGCCGTCTATATCATTTATTGTAATTAATGTTTTTAGTTTATTTGCAGTTGAATTATCATAAACTTGATATGATATTTTTATCGTTTTTTCATTTTTAAATCCAATTTTTATTATTTTTTCCATGATATTAAATTTATAATTTAATAAAAACGCCACTACCACTATTGTAATTACTACTATCGTTGAACATAATAACATTTTTCTTTTTTTATTCATATTATAAACTTCCCTCCTATTATTCTATATTTATGTTAGAATCATTCAATTATATTAGCATTTTTACTACTAAAATTTAATTTAATTAAATTAATATTATTAATTTTTTTATTTAAATAAAATTATTCAAATTCAACTTCCTGTATATATCCTTCTCTACCGCTTTGTGTCTCTAGTTCTATACGACAAGCATATTGTGGAATTGTAATAGTTTGATTCCAAACATAACCTAATCTTGTTTTCTGTAAACTAGAATTATATGCATGAACAAGACTTAAGTTTTTATATCCAATAAGTTTGATAACTTTTCCTCTATAAGATTCATCTATATCAAATATCATGTGATCATCCACATAAAACTCTTCATTTAAGCCATCAAAAGCTTGATATGTGGCCGCATGATCACCTGTATTAGTAATTCCTTCTAAATAATATAAGTTACCAGCACTGTCTTTACAATTTTTAAATCCTGAATCCGTTAATTTAGGATATTCTAATGCTACAACATCATTCAAATTAACCTTTTTGGTCTTTACATCTTTTACACTTGATGTCTTTATTTTTCCATCAACATCTAATGCCACACATTTAATCTCATACTTAGTATCTTTTTCTAGATTATTAATTTTGATTTTATTATCCTCACTAACTCTAACTATTTTTCCATTACAAAAAACATAATATCCTGCTATCAAATCTTGGTTTTGTTGGTCCGTAGTTATCGTAACATAAAACCCCGATCCGGATATATCTGAAACATTAAAATCAATATTACCTATAATTAAACTATTATAATCGTTTTCATTTATGCTATTATCAGATTTATTTCCAACTTTGTTGCCATCAATTGATGCTAATCTAAGGGAACTATCTATTTCAAATTCATATGGATATTCTTTAAATTTTGTAAATATTGAATCTGTAACCACAATATCCCCTAATTTTGATGCTGTCTTCTTACTAGTTGTTAATACATATTCAAATTCATCATCTTCGTTTTTGCAAAATTCATTTGCTAATTCTTGCAATGTTGGCATTCTTTTTTCTTTTTCCCAACTAGACATTTCTGCTTCTGTTATTTTTAAATTCATCTTTTCAGTAGCAGCTTGTTTTTCTGATTCATCTTTTGCTCGTATAGCCTTATCAAATAATCCGTTTCCTTTTAATTGAGCTATTGTAATTCCGGCTAAAACTAGCAAAACTATTATAGTTATAACAAGTGCCACTAATGTAATACCTTTATTTTTCTTCTTTATCATAATTATTTCTCCTTTGTTTTTTATATTTTAAAATTATAAGATTTTTGATTTATCTTGCCTGTTAAATTCTGTTCTCCACGCCATATTTAAATACTATATTTTTTTCTTTAGTCATCATATTATTCCCCCTAAAATATTTTAACTTTATTTATATACTACCATTAACCAACAAAAAATGCAATACTTTTGTCTGGTATTTTTTAAAACATTTTTGTGCGACAATTAGTACTAGCAATAATGCTAAAATAAATATATTGGAGGAATGATTATGTTTGAAATATCAAAATACAAGAAAAGTAATGTTAAAATTTCTATAAGATTACCTGAAAATATGAACGACACATTGAAAAAAATAGCTAAAAAAGAAAATATGAGTTTTAATAATGTTATTGTTAGTTGCATCCAAAATTCATTAGATGAAATGGATTTAAATAAATATAAAGATGTTGAAATTTCCGATGCAAAAGAACCAAATATATAAAAAAAGCACAGTATAAACTAATTATTAATAATAGTTATACTGTGTTATTATTTTCAGTTCATATATGATTATGATAAATTTTTATTCATCTCCACCATTAATTTTAATCAACTTAAATATCTCAACAATAACAATTGGTGCAAGAACTAAACATACAAGTTCTATAATATTTTCAGTTGGTAAAACTGGAATACTAAATATTTCTCTTAATCCAGGAATTAATAAAATAACAAATACAAGCAATGCAGACGCAACAACTGCTCCAATTAATTTCATATTATTAAATATTCCTGTCTTAAATATTGATTTTCTATTATTCCTTACATTAAATACATGTGTTAATTCTGAAAGTGCCAAAGTTACAAATGCCATAGTTTGCCCCACTTCTATCTTTGATTGTTCAAGTGTCAAATCATTTATCGGTGCTTTTGTTGTTCCAAGTCCTATCATAAATGCAGCTAGTGTAAGTCCGCCTATCATTACACCTTGGTATATAACTCTCCATGTCATTCCTTTTGTAAATACTCCTTTGCCTGGTTTTACTGGTTTTCGTTCCATTATATCACTATTTGCTGGATCAAATGCCAATGCTAATGCTGGCAATGAGTCTGTTACTAAGTTTATCCATAAAATGTGAATTGGTAATAATATTTCCAAACTGTTGATATCTGTTATTCCAAACCATTTGCTAAATAATGGTGTTAATAGTGTTGCAAAAAATAGTACTATTATTTCTCCAACATTGCTTGAAAGTAAGAATTGAATTACTTTTAAAATGTTGTCATATATTCTTCTTCCTTCTTCTACAGCAGATACAACTGTTGCAAAGTTATCATCTGTTAAAATTACATCTGCCGCTTCTTTTGCAACATCAGTTCCAACCATTCCCATTGCACAACCAATATCCGCTTTTTTTAGTGCTGGACTGTCATTAACTCCATCACCTGTCATAGCAACAACTTCACCATTTTTTTGCCATGCATTTACAATTCT
>CAKOWP010000044.1 GCA_934122385.1 uncultured Clostridia bacterium
GCCGAATTGGTTTGCCACTTTTGCAATAAAAAATATGAATTTTCTAAGGAAGAATTAGAAGATATATTAGAAAAAAATAAAAATAATTAAAGTGTTCGCTTGTTTTTTACACATAAATGTTGTATAGTAGTGAACATATAGGAAATGAGATAAACGGATGTGGTTTGCCTCCAATAAAGGAGGTGAGGCGTATGATAGAAACAACTTTATTAAACATTATATACATACTATTTTATTCTTTAATTGGAATAACTATCATTGCGTTTGCCTTAATTATAGCAATAGTTGTAATTTTGCGTAAACAAAAATAACCAATAAAAACACATCTGTAACTTGGCGGTTCGATGTGTTTTTTTATATTAAACCGGCAAACCACTTTTGTGGCCTCTCCATTTCCTATAAATATTATATCATATTATAAAAAAAAGTCAATAAAAAAGGAGAAGATAAAAAATGGAAAATAAAGTATTAATATTTGGACACAAAAATCCAGACACAGACACAATTTGTTCTGCAATGGTAAAAGAAATTTTATACAAAAAAAATGGATGCGAAAAATCAAAAGCAGTAAGATTAGGAAATGTAAATAAAGAAACACAATATGTGTTAAATTATTTAGGACTAGAAGCACCAGAACTAATAGAAAAAGTTGAAGAAGGACAAGAAGTAATATTAGTAGACCACAATGAATTTAATCAAAGTGTAGAAGGAATAGAAAAAGCAAAAATTTTAGAAGTAGTAGACCACCACAGAATTGCAAACTTTGAAACATCAGAGCCACTATATTACACAGCAAGACCATTTGGATGTACATCAACAATTTTATATAAAGAATTTAAAAATAGAAATATAGAAATCGAAAAAACAGAAGCTATATTAATGGCAAGTGCCATAATTTCTGATACATTATTATTAAAATCACCAACAACAACAAAGCATGATATTAATGCATTAGAAGAATTAGGAAAAATAGCAGGAATAAACATAGAAGAATACGGACTAGAAATGTTAAAAGCAGGAACAGATTTAGACGATTTTTCAGCAGAAGAATTAATAAACTTAGATGCTAAAAGCTTAGATAAAGAAGGAACAAAATTTGTTATAGCACAAGTAAATACTGTAAGTATAGAAGATGTTTTAAAAAGACAAAATGAATTAGAAGAAGCAATGAACAATGCAATTGCAGAAAAAGGTTTATCTTTATTTGTATTAGCAATAACAGATATTTTAAACAGCAACTCAGAAATCATTGCATTAGGAACAAAAACAGATGCAGTTGAAAAAGCATTTGATAAAAAATTAGAGAACAACAGAGCTTTCTTAGAAGGTGTTGTTTCAAGAAAGAAACAATTGCTACCATTTATTGATAAAAATATATAGTAATGAATAGAATATATTAACAAAAGAAAAAATGAGGTATGGTTAATTTATAGCCGAAATACCTCATTTTTAAGCATTTTTTACAGCTATTTTCTGCAGTTCCGTAAGGGGTTGACAAATTTGTAAAAAAATTGTATACTAAAGAACGTATTTTGGCAGAAGTAATATAATAATATAAGGAGTAAAAAAATGAAAATAAAATTAAATATAAAAAGCATAATATTTATGGCAATAATAGCAATGGCAAGTCTGCTTTTTATAAACATAAGCTTTGCAGCAAATACAGGAAAGGTTATAGTCGAAACAGCAAAACTTAGGGAACAAGCAAATACAGACTCTAAAGTATTAGAATTAGCATCACAAGGTGACGAAGTAGAAATCTTAAGTGAAGAAAACGAATGGTACAAAATAAAATATAAAAACATAACAGGATATTTAAGAAAAGACTTAGTTCAAGTTGATAATAAAGAAGCTGCAAACACAACAAATAATAAAAATGAAACAACAAATGAAGCAAATGAAAATACAATAACAAATACTACAGAAAATAATGTAACATCTGAAATTACAACAACAGAGGCAACAGAAAAAAATGATGAACAAAATAAAACAGAGATAGTTAAAAATGAAAAATACAAAATAGTAGAAAATGTTAAAATAAAAGTAATACCATTAATAAGCTCAATAGAGTTAGAAGAAGTACAAAAAGATGCAGAAGTAGAAGTAGTAGAAATTTTAGATGACTGGGTAAAAGTAAAAACATCAAGTGAAAAAGAAGGATGGATAAGAAAAGAAAAATTAACAACTATCCAAACAGAAACTGCCAATACAGAAAATACAACAAATGAAACAACAGAGCAACCAACAACAGAACAAACTACTCAACAGCCAGAAACAACACAACAAACAAATACTACAAAAACAATGTATGTAAATACACAAACAGCAAATTTAAGACAAAAAGCTGATAAAACATCACAAGTAATTAAACAATTATCACAAAGCACAAAAGTTACAGTAATGTCAACTGATAATGGATGGGCATATGTAGATGTAAATGGAACAAAGGGTTATATAGCAGAAAGCTTGTTAACGACAACACAAAAAGAAACATCAAGAAGTGGACTAACAACAAGGGAACAAGCTACAACAAATAATAGTGCGGCAAAATCAACGACACAAAAAAATGCAGCAGTAACAGAATCTACAACAACATCAGCATCAGGAAGTGCAGTTGTATCATATGCACAACAATTTTTAGGATGCAAATATGTATATGGTGGAACAAGCACAAACGGATTTGACTGTTCAGGATTTACTCAATATGTATATAAACATTTTGGAATAAATTTAAACAGAACAGCAGCTGCCCAATACAGTAATGGTAAATCTGTTACAGAGTTACAAGCAGGTGACCTAGTAATGTTTGGAAAATCAGGAATAAATCATGTAGGAATATATATCGGGGGAAATACATTCATACACGCTGCAAATCCAGGTAGAGGTGTAACTACAGATTCACTTTCTACAGGATATTACAAAACAAATTACGTCGGAGCAAAAAGAATTTTTTAAAAGCAATTTTAGGAGGTAATATTGAAAAGACCGATTTTAGTTGCAATTATAGGATATATATTAGGAATAATAGTGGGACTATACTTACACATAAGTATAGCCCCATTTTGTATTATATTAATTGCAATGTATATGATTTATAAAAATACAAATTATAAGAAGAATCAACGAAATAATAAACTAAAAATGTTTGCAATAAAAAGATATTTTAGATATTTAAAAATATTTATTAATGCAAAAGTTATTGTTTTTGTATTGATATCAGCAATTATATCAAATACAATAGTTCTACTTCAAAATCAAAGATACGAAAAAATTTATAATGAATTATCAGAAAAAGAAAATATAACAATGGTAGGAAAAGTTATAGGTAATAAAGAAGAAAAACAATACTATAACAAATACAAAATTGAAACTAAATTGCAAAATAAAAAATACCGATTTTATATTATGACAGACAAAAAAATACAACTAAATTATGGTGATAAAATAAAATTAAATGGAGAATACCAAGAACCTGAAATCCAAAGAAATTATAAAGGCTTTGATTATTCTGAATATCTAAAACAATTGAAAATATATGGAACAATAAAGTGTTCAAAAATTGAAATGATTAAACAAAAAGCAGATATTAATATTTTTAAATTTACAAATGAAATATCAAATAAAATGATACAAAATACCAAAAAAGTTCTTGATGAAGAAACATCTTCAATTTTACTTGGACTCATATTAGGATATAAAACAGACATAGACGGGGATACACAAGAAAATTTCAGAAACGCAAGTATGGCACATCTTTTAGCAGTATCTGGAATGCATATTACATATGTTATTTTAGGAATTAATATCATTTTAAGAAAAACTTTAGGAAAAAGAAAAACATACATTTTTAGCATCTTTATATTAATATTTTATATGTTTATCACAAATTTTTCACCATCAGTAACAAGGGCAGGAATTATGGGCATAATGCTTTTATTTTCGAAAATAATATATAGAAAAAATGACATATTTACATCTATGTCAATATCATTATTTTCAATTTTAATTTATAATCCATTTCTAATTTTAAATATTGGGCTTCAATTATCGTACATAGGAGTTGTTGGAATTGTAGTATTTAACAAAGAAATAATTAAATATCTAAAAAATATTAAAATCAAAAATAAATTTTATAAATATAAAATAAAGCCTAGAATACAGAAAAGTTTAGACACAATAAAAGAAATTATCTCAATTTCCTTATCAGTTCAATTGGCAATAATGCCAATATTATTATCAAATTTAAATACATTTAATCCATATTTTTTAATTACAAATTTAATTTTAAGTATTGTGATAGGTCCAATAGTAATCACAGGTTTTTTATTTATAATATTAGCGTTAATAAATGTTAATATTGCAAGTTTGTTTTCAAAAATAATTACATTAGGAATTAAAATATTAATTTGCATATCAAATTTAGGAAAAATGCCATTTTCAAAAATTTATGTACCAACACCAAGTCTATTTTTAATTATATTGTATTATTTTGCAATAGGTACAACATTATATATGTATAAAGTTTATTCTGCTAAAAAGCCAAATACAACGCAAATAAGGGTAAGAAATTTGATAGCTATTATAAAAATGAAAATAAGAAATAATGAACAAAAAATTAGAAAAATTTTTGTAATAATAATTTTATCAATTATAGCTATAAATTTAATTCCCAAAAGTCTAAAAATTTATTTTATTGATGTTGGACAAGGTGATGCAACATTTATTGTAACTCCACATAATAAAACAATTTTAATTGATGGTGGAGGGAGTAAAGATTTTGATGTTGGTAAAAAAACACTATTACCATACTTACTAGATAGGGGGTACAGCTCAATTGATTATCTTATGACGAGCCATTTTGATAATGACCACATAGGACGGTTTACTATATGTAATGCAAGAAATAAAAGTAAAAAATATTATAATAGGAAAACAATATGAAGTAAGTGAAAATTATAAAAAGTTTGTTAATATTGTAAAAGAAAAAAATATAAAAGTTAAAACAGTTGAAGCTGGTCAAAAAATAAATATTGAAAAAAATCTTTATTTTGATGTCTTATGGCCAAGCCGGAAACAATATGATTTCTGAAAATGCAATAAATAACAATTCTTTGGTATGTAAGTTAAAATATAAACAGTTTTCAATGCTATTTACAGGAGATATTGAAGAAGTGGCAGAAAAAGCAATTTTAAATAAATATGGAAAATCAAGTGAACAAATATTAAATTCAACTGTTTTAAAAGTTGCACATCACCGGATCAAAAACATCTTCAAGTAAGGAATTTTTGAATGCTGTAAAATCACAATATGCATTTATTGGAGTTGGAAAAAATAATAAATTTGGGCATCCCTCAGATATAACAATTCAAAACTTAAATGCAAATAAAGTTAAAATTTTTAGAACTGACGAAATGGGGGAGATAGTTTTAAAAACAAATGGAAATAGAATAAAAATATTCAATAAAGTATAAATTATGAAAAATCTGTAAATAATAAAAGAAAAAATTACGGAGGAAATCATATGAAAAAAGTGTGGATAATTGGGCTAATTATAGCAATTATAATTATAGGAATTATTTTAGGGATTTTCATTTATAACAATAATACCAATAATAATAAACAAAACAGTATAGTGGAAAATGAAATAAATATTGTATCAGAAAAGGTTACAGACGAATGCACAGAAGAATATCAAAATAGCGAAGAAGAAATTGAAACAGATTCACAAGAAGAAAAGATATCACCAAATTGTTTGCTAACTTTAAAAAAGTATTATGAAGAGTGTAACCACACTATAAATGAATATGTTGATATTCCACAAGATTTAGTAAATGGAACAGAAGAAGATTTGAAAAATGAATATCCATATTGGCAGGTAGAAAAATATTCAAGTAATGATATAATTTTATATAAAGAATTTAATAGTAATTGTGGTCAACATTTTGTTTTAAGAGAAGATAATGGAAAGATTACAGTTTATAAAATAAATGAAAATAATGAAGAAGAGGTATATGAGAATACTGAAATTTCAGTTGAATATTTGTCTGAAACTGACAAAATCAAAATTAGTGAGGGAATTAGAGTTAATGGAATAGAAGAATTAAATCAATTGCTTGAAGATTTTGAATAGAATGAACCACTGGGGACGTTGAACCAATGGGGACGTTGTTAAATTGGTTGAAATTACTAATTATATTTTGATTTTATATCGTTAATAAAATTTCAACCAATTTAACAACGTCCCCATTGGTTCAACGTCCCCAGTGGTTCTCCGCTTTTTTATTTTTTAAAACTCCATTTATCCTTAACCACAACATTTTTAGTCTCTTTATTCAAATCGCTTTTATCAATAAAACCACCTTGGTACAAACATTTGACATACATAATAAGAGAAAAAACTGTACAAACCAAAGCACAACAATAAATAGCTAAGTCCAAATGAAGCCAAATGCCTGTAAGAGCAAGTTGCTTAATAAATAATGTAACAACAATAGCTAAATAAAACAAAACAGTAGCTAATTTACCATACCATTTACTATAAACTACAACATCTTTTCCATAAAGGAAAGAAGCACCCACAACCATTATTAATTCTTTAAGAACAACAATAGCTAAAATCCATACAGGAATAATTTTTACACTAACTAAAGCAGCAAGCACAGAAATTTGAGTTAGTTTATCAGCCAAAGGATCCATTAGTTTTCCAAAGTTAGAAATTAGATTAAATTTTCTAGCGATAAATCCATCTAAAACATCTGTCAAGCCGGATATAGTGAAAAATATAATTCCTAAAATGTAATTTCCATCAAATATGGAATTTAAAATAATTGGTATAAATAAAAACCTTATAATTGTTAATATATTTGGTATATGTTTAAACATCGTTTTTTACTCCCTTTTACTATACATTTTTACTAAACTTTTTGTTTGAAAATATCGCAAAAGCGTTCAAACAAGTATTATTTTTTAACATCAAAAGTAAGTTTATCATTTTTAAAATCAACATCAATAGTTTGCCCATCAACAACTTCAGAACGAAGAATCATATCAGAAATTTCATCCTCAACATATCTTTGAATAGCCCTTCTCAAAGGCCTAGCACCAAATTTAATATTAGTACCCTTATCCAAAATAAACTGTTTAGCAGAATCAGAAATTTCAAAAGAAATATCCTTATGTTTCAATGCTTTAACTGTATCAGCAAGCATCAAATCAACAATTTGTAATAACTCTTCTTTATTCAAAGAATTAAATACAATAATTTCATCAACTCTATTCAAAAATTCAGGTCTAAAAGTTTCTTTTAAACTATCTTCAATCTTAGATTTATCAACAGTTTGTTTTCCAAAACCAATAGAATTATTATTTAAATTTGAACCAGCATTTGATGTCATAATTATAATTGTATTTGCAAAGCTAACAGTATTGCCTTGTGAATCTGTAAGTTTTCCGTCATCTAATACTTGTAATAAGATATTAAATACATCTGGATGAGCCTTTTCAATTTCATCCAAAAGAATAATTGAGTAAGGCTTTCTCTTAACTTTTTCGGTTAATTGACCAGCTTCATCGTAACCAACATATCCTGGAGGTGCACCTATTAATTTAGCTGTAGAGTGACTTTCCATATATTCAGACATATCAACTCGTATTATTGAATCTTCTGAACCAAACATCTCATATGCAAGTGATTTTGCAAGTTCTGTTTTACCAACACCTGTAGGTCCAACAAAAATAAATGATGGTGGCCTTTTTTCGTTTTGAAGTCCAGCTCTATTTCTTCTAATAGCTCTAGAAACGGCACTTACAGCTTCTTCTTGACCAATAATTCTTTTATGAAGATTTGTCTCTAAATTTAACAATTTTTGAGTTTCTGCTTCAGTAATTTTCTTAACAGGAATTTTTGTCCAGTTTTCAATAACTGTAGCAATGTCTTGAAGTGTAAGATTTCTAGGCTTCATTTTTTTCTTTAATTTATCGGTATCTTCTATTAATTTACATTCTTGAGTTTTTAAATCTGCAAGTTTTTGAAATTCTTCGTCAGTTTCTGCTTGGTCAAGTTCCGCTTTTTCTGCTTGAACCTTTTCTAACTCTTTACTTAAGACTTCTAATTTAAATAAATCTTTATTTTCCAAGTTGATTCTAGAACAAGCCTCGTCTAAAATATCGATTGCTTTATCTGGTAAAAATCTGTCGTGAATATATTTTTCAGACATTTCAACAGTTTGACGAATAACGTCTGTTGATATTTTTACTTTATGATATTCTTCATAATATTTTTTTATACCTTCCAAAATCTTAATTGAATCATCAACATTAGGTTCTTCAACTAAAACTTGTTGGAATCTTCTTTCTAAAGCAGAATCTTTTTCAATATATTTTCTATATTCTTTTAAAGTAGTTGTTCCAATTAATTGAATTTCACCATTAGATAGGGAAGGCTTTAAAATATTTGCAGCATTCATAGAATGTTCACCATCACCTGCACCTATTATATTGTGAATTTCGTCAATAACTAAAATGATATTTCCGTATTC
>CAKOWP010000045.1 GCA_934122385.1 uncultured Clostridia bacterium
AAAAAAGTTCTATCAAAAATCAAATTGATACTTTTGTTTTCCATCTTTTCAATATACTCAAGTAAATCAACATACATATCTTCTGCCTTTTTCTTTCCCGTTGCTGTGCTGTCTGATGTTCCACATAATCTATATAAATTTGAATACGGTAATGTATGTCTTAAAAAGTCTGTTATTGTTGTTTTTCCTGCTCCTTGTGGTCCTTCTACTACTATAATTTTTGAATTTGCCATTTTACTCTTTTCCTTCCTTTTTTGCATCTTCTGTTTCTTTATTCTCTGTATCGTTTTCTAACATTTTATTAATTGAATTCATTATATCATCCATATTATCGTCAAAATCGTCTTTTATCAAGTTAAACATTTTAAAAACTCCTTTCATTTAACTTCAAAATTATTATACTATTTTATATTCCTGATTTCAATAAATTTATAGATTTTTATTAAGATTTGTAGTAAAATATAGTTACAATTCGCATTTTAATAAATTATATTATATATAACAATGGAGGCAAAAATGAAAAAATTTGAAAAATATTCTGCAAATCCAGAAAATCCAAACTGGGAAAACTATATCAAAAGAGAAAAACCATTATATCCAAGAAATAATGATATAAGAAATGATTTTGAAAGAGATTACACAAGAATAATACATAGCAATGCATATAGAAGATTAAAACATAAAACACAAGTATTTTTTTCACCTGAAAATGACCACATCTGCACTAGAATCGAACATGTAACACACGTAGAATCAATAAGTTACACTATTGCCAAATATCTAGGTTTAAATACAGAACTTACAAAAGCAATTGCCACAGCTCATGACATTGGTCACAGCCCATTTGGCCATCAAGGCGAAAGAATATTATCCGAAATTTCACAAAGAGATTTAGGTTACTCTTTTTGGCATGAAAAAAACGGACTTGAATTTGTTGACAATGTTGAACTTTTGGAAGACAACAATAAATATATGCAAAATTTAGATTTAACATATGCAGTTAGAGATGGCATAATTTCTCATTGCGGAGAAATAGATGAAAATTGCATACGTCCTAGAGAAGAATATATTAATTTAAAAGATTATTCATATCCAAATCAATATGCACCTTACACCTGGGAAGGCTGTGTTGTTAAAATATCAGACAAAATTTCTTACATCTGCCGTGATATAGAAGATGCCATAACATTAGGCATTTTAGATGAACATGTTGATGAACTTTTTTCTTTGCTAAATATAACATCAAATAATGAACAAATAAATAACACTATTATAATTAATAATTTAATACATGATTTATGTAATAATTCATCACCAGAAAAAGGGTTATGTTTTTCTAAAGAGTCCTTGGATTTATTAGATAAAATTAAGGAATTTAATTATAAAAATATCTATTCTTGCAATAGAATAAAGCCATCAACTAGATATTTTAACTTAGTTATTAATGAAATTTACAATTTATTAAAATCTGCTTATGATGGTTCTAATACATTAAATAATTTAAAAAATTTAAGCATTACATATCCAAAATTGGGAAATGGTTTTATTAATTTTATTTATAATTATTATGATTTTGGAAATAGAGAAAGTTTAAAATTGAAAAATAAAGTTTTGTTTTCCATTGATAACGAAAAAGATTTCTACAGAGCCATTATTTACTATATTTCTGGTATGACTGATAATTTTGCTATAGAAATTTACAATGAAATTATACATTTTTAGGGATTGGGGGACGGGTCTCTCAATCCCGATTTTTTATCTATTCTAATTATATTCCCTTATCTTTCTTCGCTTTTAAAAGCATTTTTCCCATCAACTATTCTAGTAACCATCATTGAAGAAACATCATCTCCAACAACATTTAGAACAGTTGCAGGCATATCTATTATAGTTGCAATTATTGTCAAAATTGGCAAAGCGGCAACTGGATAACCCAACATAGTTATAATTAACATTTCTGAAATAGTTCCCCCACCTATTGGAACTGCTGTTATTAGTAAATTTGCAAGTAATGCAACACCTAAAACTCCTAAAACATCACCTGTTGTTGCCAAACTTGTTCCAAATAAACCTACTAAAAACATAATTTTAAATACTGAACCTATTATAGAACCATCTTTGTGGAAACTTGTTCCTAAAGGTATTGTTGTTTCCGCAATATCGTCTGGAACTCCCATTTTCTTTGTTGATTCTATATTTATTGGAATACATGCAGCACTTGAACATGTTCCCATTGCTGTAACAGTTGCAGGTATAACATGTTTCCAAAATGCTTTTACACCATTTTTTCCATTTGCTATAAATGCATAAACACTATACATTACAAAATAGTATAAAACAGCAACAACTAAATATATTAAAAATGTTTTTAAATATCCAACTGCAATTGATGTTCCAAAACTTCCTATAAATGAAGCCATATAACATCCAAGACCTATAGGAGCGTAATACATTATTATTTTTACTATGTTTTCCATTACACTATTTGCTGATTCTAGTACTTTTCTAAATGATTCTCCCTTTTCTCCTGACATATTTATTGCAATTCCTACTATTATTGAAAATACTAATAATGCAATTATATTATCTTTTGAAAATAGCTTTGAAAAGTCATTTACTGTAAGTAATTTTACAGTTCTATCTGCAATTGTCATATCATCTTCTTCAGAACTTTCAGTATCTGTCACATCTTCTGTGCTTTCTAATGTAGCTCTTATTTGCTCTCCATCTTCAGTATTTATTAGTTTTACAAAATATGTACTTGCAAATCCTATTAATACTGCTACAACTGATGTTAAAACAAATACTAGCAATATTGAGCCTATTATTTTTCCTAGTCTCTTTGGTTGTTTCATTTTTGATATTGCGGTGGTTATGTTTAAAAATATTAGTGGGATAATTATAACTAATAATAGATTTAAGAATAAATCACCCAATGGGCTTAATATAGTTGCTTTTTCTTTAAAGATTATTCCTATGATGCTTCCAACAATTATCGCAACTAGAAGTATAATTGTTGATTTGTAATTTGATAAAAATTTTTTCATAATACTACCTTTCCGTTCGCTTTCTTTATGTCTTTCTTTTTGAAATTTTAAAATATTTTTTATTTCTTATATTTGGGAGTTTTTAGTTCAAATATTCCTTTATTTTTTAATTTCATTGCGAACTCTTTTTTAGGTAACTCAAAATATAATTATATTTTAAGGATTTGTCTTATTATATAATAAAAGTATTCTAAATTTCAAGTTTTTAGAATACTTTTTTATTTTATTTTTATACATTTTTAAACCGCAATTTTAAAAATGTATAGATTTTATGAATTAAAATCTATACATTCTTTATATAGCTACTTTTTTATTTTTCTCAATTCCTTAAAAAATTCCTTTAAAATACTCTCACATTCATCTTGCAAAACACCTTTTTCGTACTCAACTTTGTGATTAAACGTATAATCTTCTAATAAATTAAATACTGAACCTACTGCACCGGTCTTTTGGTCACTAGCACCAATATAGACCTTTTTTATTCTAGAATTTATTAATGCTCCAGCACACATTGAACACGGTTCAAGCGTTACATACATTTCACAGTCTATTAATCTCCACGAATTTAGCTTTTTACTTGCTTTTTGAATTGCTAATATTTCTGCATGTTTTGTTGTATCAAATTTTGTTTCTTTTAAATTATGAGCTCTTGCTATAATTTTTCCATCTTTTACTATTACTGCTCCTACTGGTACTTCTAACTTATCATATGCTTTTTTTGCTTCTTTTAAAGCTTCCTTCATAAATTTTTCTTCCATTTTCTAAAATTCCTTCTAAAATATTGACTTTTATTTATTATTTAGGTACATCTCTAAGGGCAAGTAGAGATGCATTTTTGTTCTCATCTATGTATAGAATTATACAATCAATCTTTACAAAAATCAATATTTACATTGAAATTATTTTATTTTCTATAGTTTCTCAAAAATTGCATTTGCAAATTATCTTCAATATACTGTTCTTCAATAGTTCTAGAATTTTTAATAGATATCAATAACATCCATAAGAATAAAAAAGATATGATTATAAAAATAATTGAAATAATTAAAAACATGGGCACCTCCATTTCTATAAGATATAATATTCATTGAATCAAAAAATATTCCAAAAATGAGTTAAATCTAATATTATTATAGCATTTCTATTAGAGTATGTCTTGAAAAAAATGTCGAAAGAAAAAAGAATTTACAAATTTGCTTTGTAAATTCTTTTTTGTTATCTTTTATATTAATGTCCCATTTGGAACCGATGTCTCAAACAGAACCGTCCCTAAAACGACATTATTCTGTTACATCTGCAACTTCTTCAAGTTTCTTTTCTGTATTGATATGAAGATCTTGATATTTTTTCATACCAGTACCAGCTGGAATTAATTTACCAATAATAACATTTTCTTTTAATCCAACTAAATCATCAACTTTTCCTTTAATAGCTGCTTCTGTAAGAACTCTTGTTGTCTCTTGGAATGATGCTGCTGATAAGAAACTGTCTGTAGCAAGAGATGCTTTAGTAATACCAAGTAATACTCTTCTTCCTGTTGCTGGACGTTTACCTTCAGCAATTGTTTCATTGTTTATATCTTCAAATTCATACATATCTACTAAAGAACCTGGGAACATATGTGTATCTCCATTATCTTCAACTCTAACCTTTTTAAGCATTTGTCTACCAATAACTTCAACGTGTTTATCATTGATATCAACACCTTGGTTTCTATAAACTTTTTGAACTTCTGATGTTAAGTATTCAAATACTCCTTCTGGTCCTTTTAATTCAAGTATTTCAGATGGGTTTATAGAACCTTCGATAAATGGATCTCCTACTTCTACCATATCTCCATCTTTAACTTTCATTTTTGAACCAAATGGTATTGTATATGTTCTTGAATCGTCTTTAGAAGTTACAACAACTTCTTTCTTCTTCTTTGTTTCTTTTATTTTTACTTTACCTGCAATTTCAGAAATTATTGCAACACCCTTAGGTTTTCTAGCCTCGAATAATTCCTCAACCCTTGGAAGACCTTGAGTAATATCTGCTACACCGGCAACACCACCAGAGTGGATAGTTCTCATTGTAAGCTGTGTACCAGGCTCACCAATTGATTGAGCTGCTATAATACCTACAGATTCACCAATAGATACTAGACTTCTTCTTGCTAATCCCATACCATAACATTTTTGACATACACCATGTTTTGATCTACATGCTAGAACTGAACGAACTTCTAGTTTTTCAATTCCTGCATTTACTATTCTGTCAGCAATTTCTTCTGTTATCATAGTATTTGTGTCAACAATAAGTTCATTTGTATTTGGATCATATACATCATTGACAACATATCTACCAATAATTCTTTCTTGCATTTTTTCAATTACTTGATTTCCATCTTTAATATCATAAACAATTAGACCTTCATGTGTTCCACAATCATGTTCTCTAACTATAATATCTTGTGATACATCAACTAATCTTCTTGTTAAGTAACCTGAATCGGCTGTTCTTAACGCTGTATCTGAAAGTCCTTTACGAGCACCATGGGCAGAAATGAAGTATTCTAGGGCATCTAGACCTTCTGCAAATGATGATTTAATAGGAATTTCAACGGCTTTACCTGTTGTACTAGCCATAAGTCCACGGATACCAGCGATTTGTCTTAATTGGTTCATATTACCTCTGGCTCCAGATTTAACCATCATATAAATTGGGTTCAAGTCATCAAAGTTTTCTTCCATTGCTTGTGTTATTTTCTTTGTTGCTTCTTCCCAAACTTTTATTACTGAGTTATATCTTTCATCGTTTGTAATTAAACCTCTTGCATATTGTTTTCTAATAGTTTCTATCTTCTTGTCAGCTTCTTCTAGTAATCCTTTTTTAGCTGGTGGCACTTTAACATCACTCATAGAGAATGTAATACCAGCAAGTGTAGAATATTTAAATCCTAATGATTTAATATAATCTATTACTTCTGCAGATTCAATTACACCATGTACTCTTATTGCTCTTTCAATTATTTGTCCCATGTTTTTCTTAACAACTGGGAAGTTAATTTCATATTGTAATGGATCTTTTTCTCTGTCTATAAATCCTAAGTCTTGAGGAATTCCTTGGTTGAATATAATTCTACCAACACTTGTCTCAATTTTTCCTGTCATCATTTCTCCATTAACTTCTTTTGTTACTCTAACAAATATTTTAGCATGCATTCCTACATCATGATTTTCATAAGCCATTATTGCTTCATCTGGGTCTTTAAAGTATTTACCTTCACCTTTTTCTCCATCCAAAATCATTGTTAAATAGTAACTTCCTAAAACCATGTCTAGTCTAGGTACTGCAACTGGTTTACCATCTTGTGGTTTTAATAAGTTGTTTGTAGATAACATCAAATATCTTGATTCTGCTTGTGCTTCTGGTGATAATGGTAAATGCACCGCCATTTGGTCACCGTCGAAGTCAGCATTAAATGCTTCACAAACTAATGGATGAAGTTTAATTGCTCTACCTTCAACAAGAACTGGTTCAAATGCTTGAATACCAAGTCTATGTAGTGTAGGCGCACGGTTTAACATTACAGGATGATCTTTTATAACATACTCTAATATTTCCCAAACTTCTGGTCTTAATCTTTCAACCATTCTTTTTGCATTTTTAATATTTTGAGCTATTCCTCTACCAACTAATTCTTTCATAACAAATGGTTTGAATAATTCAACAGCCATTTCTTTTGGAAGACCACATTGATAAATTTTAAGTTCTGGTCCAACAACTATAACTGAACGTCCAGAATAGTCAACCCTCTTACCTAATAAGTTTTGACGGAATCTACCTTGTTTTCCTTTTAACATGTCAGATAATGATTTTAAAGGTCTATTTCCGGCACCTGTTACAGGTCTACCTCTTCTGCTATTATCAATCAAGGCATCAACAGATTCTTGTAGCATACGTTTTTCGTTTCTTACAATTATTTCTGGAGCTCCTAATTCTAATAATCTCTTTAATCTGTTATTTCTATTTATAACTCTTCTATATAAGTCATTTAAGTCAGATGTTGCAAATCTACCACCATCTAATTGAACCATAGGTCTTAATTCTGGTGGAATAACTGGTACAACTGACATTATCATCCATTCAGGTCTTGTATTAGAAAGTCTGAAAGAATCAACTGTATCAAGTCTTTTAACAAGTTTACCTTTCTTTTGCTCACTTGCAGTTTCTAATTCTTTTCTAATTTCCTTAGAAAGTTTATCTAAATCAACCTTTTCTAATAATTCTTTTAAAGCTTCAGCACCCATTTTTGCTTTAAATGAACCTCTACCGAATTTTTCCTCAGCTTCATGATATTCTTTTTCAGTTAATACTTGGCAATTAGCTAAATCACTTGTACCTTTATCTGTAACGATATAAGATGCAAAATATACAACTTTTTCTAGGTTTCTAGGTGAAACATCTAACATTAAAGCAATTCTACTTGGTATACCTTTAAAATACCAAATATGAGCTACTGGTGCAGCAAGCTCAATGTGTCCCATTCTTTCTCTTCTTACCTTAGATTTTGTGACTTCAACACCACATCTATCACAAACTATTCCTTTATATCTAACCCTTTTATATTTACCACAGTGGCATTCCCAGTCTTTTGTTGGTCCAAATATTCTTTCACAGAAAAGACCATCTTTTTCTGGTTTTAATGTTCTATAATTAATAGTCTCTGGTTTTTTAACTTCACCTTTTGACCATTCTCTTATTTTTTCATCTGATGCCACTCCTATTTTTATTTTATTAAAAATATCTAATTCGTCCACTATATTTCCCCCTAATAATATTTTTGGGTAATTATAAAACAGCTCAGAACACTATCCACCGCACGAACAATTCCCTACCGTCGGTTCTTCACTTTTTACAATTTATTTAATTATTTTATTTTAAATACTATATTTCAAAAACGAAGCAAAAGAGGTGTATTGCTAGGAAATCAATAAAAAATCTTTGAAATTATACGTGTGTATATTGAAAAGATTTTTTAGACGCTTGACACCGCAAGACGCCCCTTTTCATTCGTTTTACTCTTTATTCTTCGTCGAAAATCTCATCCTCGCCCTCATCACTCAACTCATCAAAAAGCTCATCACTATCTACATTCTCTTCTTCATCCATTAAAAGCTCATCATTACCATCTTCAACATAACCATCTTTTAACTCATCTTCAGAAACAACTTCCTCTTCAGCTAAAAGTTTTTTATCCTTTTCAGGATCAAAATCAATACCATCTTCGATATTTTCTTTTAACTCAAGCTCTTTATTATCATCTGAATATAGACGAACATCTAATCCTAAAGATTGTAACTCTTTAACAAGAACTTTAAAGCTTTCTGGAACTCCTGGTTCAGGGATATTTTCACCTTTAACAATAGCCTCATATGTTTTAACTCTACCTACAACGTCATCAGATTTAACTGTTAACATTTCTTGTAATGT
>CAKOWP010000046.1 GCA_934122385.1 uncultured Clostridia bacterium
AACATTATATATTATTTTTAATTTTTTTTCAACTTTTTTCTTCATTATTTTCAGTATTTTTTTCTTCCATTTTTTGGCATTTAATTGCATTTACCATTGTTACTATAGCACTTACAATTATTAGCAAATAAAAATTGATTCCTCTATTTAATATCATCGCACTACTTATTGCATTTTGTGGGAATATTGTTTTAAATATTTCCAAAAATCCACCTTCAGTAACTCCAACAGCTCCTGGTGATGGTATTCCAGATACCGTTCCATATAATACTGACTGTATGCTTATTATTCTTAATATATTGTGTTCATGTAATCCAAATGAACGATATACCCAATATGATACACTATAAAATGCTAAAAATTGGATGTATGTAGTCATTACTGTTTTTAGCATTACTAACTTGTGTTCTTTTATATAGTCACTACTTGTCTGATATTTGTTTAATTCATTTTCTATTTTTTCTTGTTTTTTATCCACATTTCTTATCTTTAATTTTTTCATTATTTTTACTACAAAGTTTATTAGTTTTTGTAATAGTTTTTTATGGAATATTGCTATTATAAGCAATGTTAATGCACTTGCATTTAACAATATCCCTATTACAAAAAACCATATTAGTGCAGTGTTCATAATACTGTGATTTACTGCTACACTTATTAGTGCAAGTGATATTGTTACTACTTGCATACTACTCAGATTTATTAATAATGCTAGTGTTGAGTTTGCTACTGATATTTTATCTTTATACATATAATATATTTGCATTGGCTGACCACCGCTTGCTGCTGGTGTTATTCCGCTAAAAAAGAATCCTATTAGTGCATATTTTATATTATTGAAAAATGATGATTTTTCGTTTAATGCTTTTAGTGTTCTTCCTATATTAATTGCTTCACCTAGCACATATATGCACATACATGTTATTCCTATTAGGACATATTGTAATTTTACTGTTCCTAATATTTGAAATACACTATCTATGTTTTGATCCTTTAGTATTATATAAAATGTTAATATTATAAGCAGTATAAATATTATCACATTTCTTATTAATTTGCTCTTATTCTTCATTTTTTCTCATTCCATTCTTAAAGCACATATAAAGTAAAAAAGTTATTGAAAAATATATTTTTTAACCTTATATTTATTTTTCTAAATTATAATATATCCTTTATCTGATGCAGTTAGGCTTACACTTCCAAATTTCGTTATTTGAACTGTATCTTCTATTCTAACCCCAAATTTCCCTGGAATATAAATTCCCGGTTCATCTGTTACAACCATGTTTTCCCTTAATGTTGAGTCATATCTAATTCCTACATATGGGGGCTCATGTATTTCTAAACCAACCCCATGACCTAAGCTATGAATTAAATCATATCCATTTAACTTAAAATCATTTTCTACCATTTTTGTAACTTGTCTTGTACTTGCACCCTCTTTATATTGGTCTAACGCAAATTCTTGGTTACTTAAAACTAGGTCATAAACTCGTTTCATTTCTTCAGTTGGCTCACCTACAAAAAATGTTCTTGTCATATCTGAGCAATATCCGTTTACTTTGCATCCCATATCTATTGTAATTATATCATGCTCTTGTATTTTTCTATTTGATGGAACTGCGTGTGGTTTTGATGAATTTTCGCCTGATGCAACTATTGTGTCAAAAGATGTTCCGTCTGTTCTTTCCGAATAGTAATCGTCAATTTCTTTTGCTATTTGTTTTTCTGTCATTCCTGGTTTTATATAGCTTAAAATGTATTTAAAGCAGTCATCTGTTATGTTACATGCTTTTATGATATTACTAATTTCTTCGTCATCTTTTATCATTCTTTGTTTTTCTATTATATATTCTGTTTCTACAAAATTATGTATTTTATATTTTCTTATATATTCTTTGTATGTTGCATATGATATGTAATGCTCTTCAAATCCCACATTTTCGCAGAACATAAAGATATTTTCATAATCATCTTTTGACAAATCGTTTACATCATATACTATTATTTCGTCAAATAATGTTAAAATACTGTGTACATATTCTATATATCTTCCATCTGTTATGTACATATTTTCTTTCGGAGTTATTAATAATGTTCCTTCTGCGTCTATATTTGTTAAGTATTTTATATTTATTGGATTTGATATTATTATTCCTTGCATATCTAAGCTTGACATTTTGTTTCTTAGCCATTGAAGTTTTTGATTCATTTGTAAACTTCCCCCAATCCCGAATTTTTATTTTGCATATAATCCTAATGTGAAAATCATTAATAATGCATTTTTTATTGTTTCAAATGGTACAAAAATACTTATAAATGTTCCTAACACTATAAAAGGTCCAAATGGTATATATTCATCCATTTTTTTGATTTTTGTTGCTAGTAATATTACACTTAATATTGCTCCTATTAAGAATGAAACTAGTGTTATTGCAATTATATTTGATAGTCCAAAATATAATCCTAATGCTCCCATTAGTTTTACATCACCAAATCCCATTGCTTCTTTTCCATATATTGCTCCACCTATTAATGTTATAAGTAAGAAAATTCCTCCACCTGCTAACATTCCAAGTGCCATGTTTATTGTTATAGCTACATCTGATAGTCCATATAAAAATGCTATTACTAGGCCTATTTCGAACATTGTTAGGTTTAGTCTGTTAGGTATTATTTGTAATCTATAGTCTATTACAAATGCTGATAATAACATTGGTGTTAATATCATATATTTTATTAAATCTAAGTTTGCTATAAATGTTGTTCGTATCCCATAAAAATATAAAAGTGCTACATATATTGCTGATGTTACTAGCATTAATATATAATTTGGTTTAAATTCTGCAAAGTACTCTGTAAATATTTCTTTTGAAAATACTTTTTTATAGTCTGGTAGTCTTTTGTTCATCCAGTCTACAAGCATTCCTACAAAAAGTCCTATTATTGCAAATACTGCGTAATATGCTATATGTGTTTCATTAATATACATCTTTGTTTTTCTCCTCTTTTGATTTATATTTGTTTTTAATCTTTTTTTCTATTGGTCTTTTCCATGCAGTGTACCAGTAGTCTTTTTTGTTGTCTATTGGGTCTACTAATATTGTAAACATGTTACTTCTATTTCCACCTAATACATCTGTAAAGATTTGATCCCCTACTACTGCTATATTTTCTGGTTTTATATTTGTTTCTTTTTGTATGTTTTTAAATCCTTTTTTTAGTGGTTTCATCGCAAAATATTTATATGGTATTTGCAATTCTTTTGCTACTGTTTCTACTTTTTCTTTGTTGTTTGTATTTGATAGTATGTATAGTTTTATTCCTTGGCCTTTCATTTCTTTTGTCCATTGTTTTACTTCTTCTGATAAGTTTTTGTAATAGTCTATTAGTGTGTTGTCTACGTCTAGTATTAGTAATTTTATTTTATTTTTTAATAATGTTTCTATTGTTATTTCTTCTACTTTTTTGTAGTAGAGGTTTGGATATATTTTTTTCATTTTTATTTTTCCTTTCTCAAGGTACAAATCTGGTTGGGAAAGAATTAAATTTTCCAACCTTTTGTGCTCTTTCTTTTGTTTTTTTGGCACCTATATAATATCAATACGGCTTTTATTTGTCAAGGAATTTGCTAAAATTTAAGCAATCAAAAAAATCACTCTAAGTCTAGTTTTTCAATATGTTTTTATTGAAATTTTTACTAGATTTTAGAGCGATTTTTATTTTGAATTAATTTTGTTTACTTTTTTACTATTACATTGCTGGTGATTTAATGTACATCAATATTTATATCCTATTATTTTTACGGGAATACACACATTATTATTGACTATTGTGCTTCCAAAATAACCGTCTTCACTTTTAAATGTAGTATCGTTTATATAATTAAAATTTCTTTTTGCTACTTTATTAGAATACCCTGATCCGGTTTGTAACGCAAAACTATATCCCTTATAAATTCTTTGAGTAAAGTAATCTGGTTCGCTATTATAATATTTAAATATAATGTCAAGATAATCATAATTGTCATTTGCTAAATTTATTGTTTGTTTTGCTTCAAAAGACTTTAATTCTTTATCAGGATTTTCCCATAATATTTGTACCATTACCTGGGAATCTCTTGTTGCTCCAATTGTTATATATCCATTAATGTTATCTTCATAGTTTTCTAATGTTTCATTTTCATTTTTTTGTGCATTTCCGTATTTTTCTTTTGCAAGTTTTGCTTTTCCAAATAGTCCTGTCTGAGTTAAAGCTGATATTGAAATTCCTGCCAAAATCAATAATATTATAATAGTTACCACTAATGCTACAAGTGTTATTCCTTTTATATTTTTCTTTTTATTTTCTTTTAAACTCCCTGTGTGTGTGTGTGTGTGTGTGTGTGTGTGTGTGTACAGCCCCAAGGCTTTCATTTGTTATCTTTTTCATTTTTTCCTCCTTTGTTACCTTTGCCAATTAAAAATAAAAATATGTGCACATGATATTGTTAGTATATCAATTTATATTGTATCTGTTAATATTTTAAAGATGTTATATTAAAATTTATATCCTATAATATAGCATGGAATTACAACCAAATTACTAACAACATTGTTTGAACCGTTTCCTGATGTATATCCATTATTAAAATATACTTTGTTATTTTCACCATTAGCTCTTCTATACATTAGTGGATGCCCTGCCCATCCTGCTGCATACCATGAAACCTCTAATGTTGTTGATATTTTATTATCTATTACTAGGCTTTCTACTGAAAAGAACTGATTACCCATAATATCATCTATATTAACATTACTAGTTTTAAAAAATATTTTTATATAATCATAATCCTCTAGCTTATAACTTAATTCTACAGTTTGTTCAGCAAATTCCTGATCAATACTGTTGTTCTTCCATAAAATTTTTCCTTTATTGTTGCTATCTTCTCTGGTAGCCCCATCAATTATTTTATTTATACTATTCTCATAATCTGCTAAAGTTAAGTTTTCGAGTTCTTGTGCATCCTTTGATTTCTGTTCTGCCTGTTTTGTTTTTCCAAATAGTCCTGTTTGCGTTAAAGCCGATATTGATATTCCAGAAAGTATTAGTAAAATTATAATGGTTACCACTAGTGCTACAAGTGTTATTCCTTTTATATTTTTCTTTTTATTTTCTTTTAAACTCCCTGTGTGTGTGTGTGTGTGTGTGTGTGTGTGTACAGCCCCAAGGCTTTCATTTGTTATCTTTTTCATTTCATTCTCTCCTTTGTATTTTTAAATACACATTCAAATTCATAGTATTAAATGTGTGCTTTATCATTTTATAGTTTCATTTTACTATAACTAATTTAACTTTATCTTTTTATGGTTTCATTTTGCTATAACTAATTTAGCTTTATTTTAATTTTTCTATTTTGTCTTCTTTACTTCCGTCCATATCTTCCCTTTTGAATTCCGTTCTTCTTTTCCGGTTTCAAAAAAATTATGTTCACCAATTCTCCTATTAATCTCTGCCATTAATATTGAATTATTTTTTCAATTCAATATTAATTACTTTAGATATAGCATTACCCTGAATCCATATACTACATTTTCTGCATATGTTCCCCAATATCCTCTACTGCTTGAATTATAATTATTTACTGGGTCCCAACTGCAGCTTCCCCTATAAATAGGAATTTCTCCAGTATAATTAGTAGCTAGTTCATCTGTCATTTCCCACAAATTTCCTCCGACTTCATATAAATTATATTTTTTATTTTCTTTGCAAGCTCCAGTTGTTAATATTTGTGATTTTCCAGATATTGTTTTTTGTGTATCTAAACTAATCCATTTATTTTGGTCTGTGTAAAATATTTTTGCATCTTTACTAGTTATATTCAATGATGTATCGTAATTATTAGACCATTCCTTAGCTGTAGTTAATAAATCTTCTTCTGTATTTTTATTCATTGTTTTTAGCATTATATCCCATGCTGTTCCTGTCATAATAGTACTTATTACTGATGTTGAATTTTCGTACATTCTTTTTGCACTTTTTATCATATTTTCTTTATTTATATAATTTAATGGATATAAATCAGCTTTTTCAAATATATCTTGAACTTTATTATTTGTTTGTGCTGAATTTCCACTAGTAGTTATTGAAGCTTCATATCTTCCAACATAAAATCCACCATATTTATAAATCAAGCTTTGTTCAGCAATGTTTGTTTCTAAACTCCATGTTACTTCATGATTTTTACTTGAACTCTGTTTTTCAAATTCTCCTTTATTACATTGAATCCATACAAATTGATTACCAAGTAAATCATTTTTTACATCTTCTATTCCAGCATACTTATTTTTATCGTTTTCATTATCAGATATAACAACTCCCGAATTTAAATTGCCCCCAACATAATAAAATCCATTTGGAACTGGAATTGTATTATTCTGTCCATCAGAAACTGCATATACCGTTGCAACTGTTTCTATATTTGTTACTTCTGTTCCATCTGTTGTCTTTATATATTTTACATTTTGAAAATTCCAACTATCCGGCATTTTTACATATGCTCCAGCATTAGTCTGAGGTGTATTTTCTGGTAATGTAGCAATTTCTTTTTTCTCACCTGTTATTTTTCCATATTCTGATATTGTGAATTCAAATCCGTCTACTACTATTTTTAAGTCATATGTCACTGTATCTACTTTTTTATTTAAGCCTTCTATTTTATTTACATTTTCTTTTAAATACGTGCTATTTATTTTTCCATTTTCGTCATATGACGCATTTACTGCCAATGCCACCTTTTCCGCCGTACCAGCATATTTGCTTTCTTGTGTTGCTTGTCTTGCTTTTCCAAACAAACCTGTATTTGTTATTGCTTGTATGCTTATTCCTGCCAAAATCAACAATATTACTATGGTTACCACTAATGCTACAAGTGTTATTCCTTTTATATTTTTCTTTTTATTTTCTTTTAAACTCCCTGTGTGTGTGTGTGTGTGTGTGTGTGTGTGTGTGTACAGCCCCAAGGCTTTCATTTGTTATCTTTTTCATTTTTTCCTCCTTTGTTACCTTTGCCAATTAAAAATAAAAATATGTGCACATGATATTGTTAGTATATCAATTTATATTGTATCTGTTAATATTTTAAAGATGTTATATTAAAATTTATATCCTATAATATAGCATGGAATTACAACCAAATTACTAACAACATTGTTTGAACCGTTTCCTGATGTATATCCATTATTAAAATATACTTTGTTATTTTCACCATTAGCTCTTCTATACATTAACGGATGCCCTGCCCATCCTTCTGCATACCATGAAAACTCTAATGTTGTTGATATTTTATTATCTATTACTAAGCTTTCTACTGAAAAGGACTGATTATCCACAATATCATTCCTATTATCATTAGTACTTTTAAAAAATATTTTTATATAATTATAATCCTCTAGCTTATCACTTAATTCAACAGTTTGTTCAGCAAATTCCTGATCAAAATTATTGTTCTTCCATAAAATTTTTCCTTTATTGTTGCTATCTTCTCTGGTAGTCCCATCAATTATTTTATTTATACTATTCTCGTAATCTGCTAAAGTTAAGTTTTCCAGTTCTTGTACATCTTTTGATTTTTGTTCGGCTTGTTTTGCTTTTCCAAATAGTCCTGTCTGAGTTAAAGCTGACATTGAAATTCCAGCCAAAATTAATAATATTATAATAGTTACCACTAATGCTACAAGTGTTATTCCTTTTATATTTTTCTTTTTATTTTCTTTTAAACTCCCTGTGTGTGTGTGTGTGTGTGTGTGTGTGTGTGTGTACAGCCCCAAGGCTTTCATTTGTTATATTTTTCATTCCATTCTCTCCTTTGTATTTCTAAATACACATTCAAATTTCATAGTATTAAATGTGTGCTTTATCATTTTATAGTTTCATTTTACTATAACTAAAACTATATTTCAACAATTTAAATTATAGTTTTGTGTTTTTAATAAAAATGTCATATTCTTGTAATATTTTTGTAATATTCTAATTGCTTAAGTTATATTTTTGTGGTTTCTTATAATAAAAAAAACCAGAATTAAGATTTTGTACGCAGTGCAAACTGCTACAAAATCTAATTTCTGCCATATTTATCTTCTACAGAAAGTTATCATACTATGATAACTTTCCTAGAATATAAAAAAGTATATATTTTTCTTTGTGAATTATATATACTTTTTTATTAATTATTAATTTTTTTATATCTAAAACAATTTTCTAATTACACTATCAAATCAGTTTCTTCCAATTTTTCTGATAATTCTTGTTTAAATTTTATAATAGGTCTTCTAAATACTAAACCTATCAATAATGGAATAATTGTATGTAATAGTAACGCACCTATGTACATTATATAATTATTACCATAGAATCCACCTATTGTTTCTCTTAGTGCATTCATTGCTGGATAGAATGGCATTATTGGTTGTAATTTTTGGAA
>CAKOWP010000047.1 GCA_934122385.1 uncultured Clostridia bacterium
GTTGGTAGAGCAGGGGACTGAAAATCCCCGTGTCAGTGGTTCGATTCCACTTCGAGCCACCACAAAAAGAAGTAGTTGCAAAACTACTTCTTTTTTATCATAAAATATTTGACAAACTTAAAATAAGAATGTATAATAAAAATAGAAATGAGAGCCACAGACAATGTGTGCTACCTAAATAAGTTAGATATACACCACAAAGCTCGGCTAAGCTCAATGTGGTGTATTTTTATATTTCTACAACTAACACTATACAATACATTTTATAAAAAATCAAGCGAACAATGGAATCTTTTTGTAAAATTTGACAAAATATAATATATAAAAAACAAAAGTCAAGAAATTTTCATCTTCTCTTTGTCATTATTTTTCATCCATTTTCTTAATAAACTCTTTCCCCGCTTCTTCAATCTCATCCTCATAACCAGTTAAAGCTGCAAAAGGTGCAAACTGCGCGGACCTTTGCTCTATGCTCATTCGTGGTCTCTTTGTAGAAACATAATGAGGTAAATTTATAATATCACTATAATTATCTTTTTTCATTTTACATTCCATCCTTTTTCAAAGTTTTAGACTAATTTTATACCACTCTAAACTTCCTATGCTTTATGCCCACCAACTTGATTATTTCTATCAATAGTAGTTCCTGCATCCTGCAAATTCATACCTTTAATAATAGCATTTTTGCCATATTTATTTTTTATATCAATTACCGCTTTTTGCAAATTTCTTTCCTTTTTTTCTTCTTGTTGTTCTTTCTCTTTTTTATGATAATCTGTAAATAAATCAATTTGTTCAAATACTTTTCTATTTTCAGCCACCCTCGCACTTATTACATTATTTGCCGTAATATTTATTCTTCTAACAATAAGATTTTTATTTATAATTCTTTCATATAGTTCCATTGTTGCATCCATTATAATCTTAGTTGAAGATGTTTGATGGTCCAAATTAATAGTTCCGTGTGCATGTTTTGGAATTTTGCGTCCATATCTATCTGTTGTTACTTCCCCATTGTAACTAATATTTCTATTTGTTATATTTTCAACATCATATCCTATTGTCAATACAATTTGATTTGTTACCAAATTTTTTTCAACCAAATCTAATGTTAATAATTCAGCCATCTCTTTTATAATTACTTTTGTATCTTCATAATTATATGGACAATGTAATACTTGCCCTGAACAAATACTATTTGATGCTGGTCTGTATGCTTTTATACTTTCTATTGTTACTGGCTCATATCCCCAAGCATGGTCAATTAATAGCTCTGCATTAATTCCAAATAATTTATATAATAAATCCTCATTTTTTATAGATGTTCTTGCCACATCACCCATAGTATAAATTCCATGTTTTTCAAGTTTTTTGGCATATCCCCTTCCAACTCTCCAAAAATCAGTAATAGGTGTATGTGTCCAAAGTAACTTTCTATATAACATTTCGTCCAATCCCGCTATTCTAACTCCATTCTTATTTGGCTGTGTATGTTTTGCAACTATATCCATAGCAATTTTTGCTAAGTATAAATTAGTTCCCATTCCACCTGTTGCTGTAATTCCTGTATTATCATAAACATCTTGAATTACTTTGGTTATAAGCTCTCTAGCTCTCATATTGTATGTTTTTAAATAATGTGTTACATCAATAAATACCTCGTCAATTGAATACACGTAAATATCTTCTGCCGAAAACCATTTAAGGTAAATATTATATATTTTTGTACTGTATTGCATATAATATTTCATACGTGGTGGGGCTATTATATATGATAGTTCTAGGTCTCTATTCTTTTTTAGTGCTATATCGTCATAACTTGTTCCTGTAAATTTATGATTTGGTGCTTTTATTTTTCTTTCTATATTTATTTCTTTGACTTTTTGTACTACTTCAAACAGTCTGGCTCTGCCTCCTATTCCATATTGCTTTAATGATGGCGTAACTGCTAGACATACTGTTTTTTCTGTTCTGCTATTGTCTGCTACTACTAGATTTGTTGTTAATGGATTTAGCCCTCTTTCTTGGCATTCTACTGATGCATAGAATGATTTTAGGTCTATTGCAATATAAATATGTTGTTCTGTATTTTGCATAATCCACCTCCATTTTTTGTTACAATAACAGCTTATACCATTTTCTTAATTTGTAACCTTTTTTGAACTATAATTATTATATCATTTTATTTTTATTTTGTAAACATATGTTTGTTGATATTTTTATTTTTTATGATATAATATTTCTTAACTTATTGTATGGATTTCCTCGCTTCCACAGGAGGGCAAATAATTTTAAGGAGGAAAATATTTATGAAAAAAAGTCTTATACGGTCATGGTTTGAAATGGAAGTTTTAAAAAACAAATTAAGATATGTTTTAGCTTTTATAATACTTCCAGCCTTTTTTGCATTTTGTGTTGCAATTTCAAAGGCATCAAACACTACTGATAGTGTTGTCCTTGCTTTTGTATTAGCTTTTGCTATAACATTTATAATCTTGGCCTTGATTGTTTTTGTTATGTCGATTTTTTGGTTTATTATAAAACTAATATTCTATTAATTAAAACATCAACTTTAAGTCGCCTTTAAATAAAGGCGACTTTTATTATATATTAGGAAAGTTATACAACTTCCCTAATATATAAAATTACATTGCACAGAAAATTTATTTCATAAATTTTTGCACACGAACAAATTTACTGAAAATTTCAATTTTTTTGAGTATGATAAAAAGTAAAGTTAAGGCTGAAAATTGAAAATTTTCAGATTTGTTCTATATCTTCATAAGAAGTGACCATTTTTGCACCTTGTTTAATTAAATTATTTGTACCAACAGAATTTATAGAATTAATATTTCCAGGAACCACAAAAACATCTCTTCCATGTTCTAAAGCAAAATCAACTGTAATTAATGTTCCACTTTTCTCTTTCGCTTCTATAACTATTATTCCTTGACTCATTCCACTTATAATTCTATTTCGTGCAGGGAAGTTCATTTTATCCGGCTTAGTACCACATGGATATTCTGAAATAATTGCTCCACCGCTTCTTATTATTTCATTTGCTAATTCTATATTTTCTTTTGGATAAATCATATCTAAACCATTTCCCAGTACCGCAATTGTTTTTCCACAATCATTTTTAAGTTTTCCACAGTCATTATTTATTTTTCCACAACTATTTTTTAGTTTTTCACAGGTTATATCTAATTTTTCACAACCTGTCTGTTCTTTTCCACAGTTTTTTGTGCTTTCAAATTCAATATTTGCTCCAACTGAACCCCAATGTGCATAACTATCCACACCTCTTGCCAAACCGCTAACGATATTAATAGATTTTTCTTTTGAAAGATTATACGCAAAATATTTTGCTGCCTTTTTTCCATAATCTGTACATTCTCTACAGCCTACAATACCAACATTTTTTCCATTTAATATTTCTTTATTTCCCCTAATATACAAACTTACTGGTGCATCATAAATTTGCTTTAATATCTGTGGATAACTTTTTTCACAGATGTGGATAATATCAATATTATTTTCTTTCATATATTTAATATGATAATTTAATATTTTTTCGTTTTTTGCTTCTATAATATTTGTAACTGTCTCTTCCCCTATTCCATCTACTTTTAGTAATTCTCTCTCGCTCAATTTATATATTTCTTCTGGTGTTCCATATATTTTTAGCAACTTGTTTTTTCTTACACATCCTAATCCTTTTATTAAACTAAACCAAATCCAGTATTTTTTATTTTCTAAGTTTTCCATTTTTTTACTCCTTTTTATCTTTTTATTTTTTTGACTCCTTTTGTCTTTTGGCTCCTTTTGTCACTATTTATAAATTTTTTATTCTACGGTTCTATTTTATAACATTATTCGACAAAATTCTGAAACAAATTTGGACTGTCGCACTTGTCCCAGAACGCAAAAAGAGACACAATAATTTGTGTCCCACATAATTTTATTTATTTTAAAATTTTATCTTCTTATTTTGATTTCAATCAAAAATTTAATCTACAATTCCATTTTGTCTCTTAGTAGCCTTAATAACATTATTCATAAGCATTGCAATTGTCATCGGTCCAACTCCCCCAGGAACCGGTGTAATATAACTTGTTTTTTCCTTTACACTTTCAAAATCAACATCACCTGTAATTTTGCCATTGTCTAATCTATTTATTCCTACATCAATTACAACTGCACCGTCTTTTACCATATCAGCAGTTACAAAATTTGCTTTTCCAATTGCTGATATCAACACATCTGCTTCTTTTGCTTTTTGTGCAAGATTTTGTGTTTTAGAATGACAAGATGTTACTGTTGCATTTTTATTTAGGCAACAATGTATTAATGGTTTACCCACAATGTTGCTTCTTCCTAATATTACCACATTTTTACCAGTTAAGTCAATATTATATTCTTCAAACATTTTCATTATTCCATATGGTGTACAAGATACAAATGTGTCTTGATTCAAAACTAATTTTCCGACATTTATTGGATTAAAACCGTCAACATCCTTTTCTGGTAATATTGTTCTAAATGCTTCATTTATATCTAAACTTGATGGTATTGGACTTTGCAATAATATTCCATTTACCATTTTATCGTTATTTAATTTTTCTATTAGTTCTATTAACTCTTTTTGAGTTGTATTTAAATCTAATAGATATTCTTCGTATTTTATTCCAACATCTTCACATGCTCTGCTTTTATTTCTTACATATACTTTTGATGCTGGGTCTTCTCCTACCATTATTACTGCTAATTTTGATTTTATATTTTTTTTCTTTAATTCATCACATTCTATTTTTAAATTTGCTCTTATCTTTTTTGCTAATTCTTTTCCATCTATAATTACAGCCATTAATTTTTCTCCTTTAAACCGTTCTTAACAAACTTTTTATTTTCTATTATTTTCTATTTCCAATTCTTTTAGTAATATTTTTTCTATTCTATCAACATCTGGAAATATTAGATTTATTCCGCCTACTCTTTAATTTAAATATCTTATTTACTTTATCTAATATTAATTTTCTTGTTTCTGACGGTACTTGCAATGCCTTACCTTGAACTGTATCAATATGATCTATATACTTATTAATAATTGGAAATATATTTTGAATAAGAAAAGCATTATCTCTTCCTCTGTAATTTCCAATTACAATAGTATCACATTTTTTATATTTTTGTATTTTATCTTTTATTATTTCTTCATATTTTTCAATTTTGCTACTCATTGGAATAAACCATAATATATTATCATTTTCCATCTTAACACAAAAATAATTTGGTCTTGTTGAATCTCCCTCATGATTTTTCATTAGTTTATCATCTTTTACTAATTCAAAATATGTATTCTTAATATGATACACATAGCCTTCCTTTAATTCCAATCCCTCATCTCCTATATTGTCTTTCTGTTATAAATTTTATATGCAATGTAATTTTATCTATTAGAAAAGTTGCATAACCTTTATAATAATAAAAAGGTTCCTTATCCCTTAAGGAAAAAGAACCAAATAATTTACTAAATGGTATATTTTATTACTCGCACCAACCACAAGCGAGAACATTTAACAAAATGGTATGATTTATTACTCGCACCAACCACAAGCGAGAAACATTTACTTACTATAATTATTATACTATTTTTATCTTTCATTTGTCAATGAAAATTTAAATTTTTATATAATAATTATAATAATATTTTATGCTATTTTGTAAAATTTATTTAATCCTTTTTAATTATCACTTATAATCTTATATTCAATATCTTCCATATCTGGAAACATTTCCTTAACCCTCTTCAATGTAAGCATTGACATTTTAGGTTGTGGATTTTTCTTGTGATCTGTTAATAACTTCTGTGTATAGCAATTTGGTGCGGTTTTAAATAACAAATATCTATTTCTTACATATGTGTAAAAAATTTGATACCCATTATTCAAGTCTTCCCACATCATTTCAAATGTATATTTTTCTTCCATAATTCCTCCATTTCTTTGAATCAATGGGGACGTGAACCAATGGGGACGTTGTTAAATTGGTTGAAACTACATGTTTATTTTTTATTTAATTATATTCAAAATCTTTCAACCAATTTAACAACGTCCCCATTGGTTTTGGTTCATTGGTTCACGTCCCCTTGGTTCAACTCTAAACAGTCATTTTCTCAAATTCATCTTCTGATATAACCGTGACCCCAAGGCTTTGAGCTTTTGTTAATTTACTTCCTGCATCCTCGCCTGCTAAAACATAATCTGTTTTTTTAGATACAGACCCTGATGTTTTTCCTCCTAATTTTTCAATTATATCTTCTGCTTCTTTTCTTGTATATTTTTCTAAGCTTCCTGTTAATACAAATGTCTTTCCTTCAAATCGTTTATCTGTGCTTTCTTCTTCTAAACAATTCATATTAACACCTGCTGTTCTTAATTTTTCAAGTAAGTCTGATGTTTGTTCTTGTAAAAAGAATTCTCTAATACTATTTGCCATTACTTCTCCAATGTCTTTTATTTCACTTAATTCTTCAAATGTTGCATTTGCTAGATTGTCCATTGTTCTGTATTTTCTTGCTAACATTTTTGATGCTTTTCCACCTACATGTCTAATGCCTAATGCTGTTATTAATCTATATAAATCATTTTCTTTACTTGCATTAATACTGTCAATTAAGTTTTGTGCAAATTTCTTTCCATTCTTTTTTAGTGATGCAATATCTTCAAATTTTAATTCATATATATCTGATATATTATGAATCAATTCTCTGTCTAATAATTGTTGAATGATATTTTCTCCAAGTCCATCTATATTCATCGCTTCTCTAGATACGAAATGAACTAAATTTCTAAATAGTTTTGCTGGACATTCAATTCCTGTACATCTTACTGCTGATTCTCCTTCTTCTCTTACGGCTTCCGCTCCACATACTGGGCATACTCTTGGCATTTCAAAGTCTTTTTCTTCACCTGTTCTTTTTTCTTCAACAACCTTTACTATTTCAGGAATTACATCTCCTGCTTTTTGGATAACTACTGTATCTCCTATTTTTAGTCCTTTTTCTTTTATAAAATCTTCATTGTGTAATGTTGTTTTTGATATTGTTGAACCTGCAACCTTTACTGGTTCAAGTATTGCCATTGGTGTGATTACACCCGTCCTTCCAACTTGGCATACTATGTCTTTTAATATTGTTTCTTTTTGTTCTGGTGGATATTTGTAAGCAATTGCCCATCTTGGTGTTTTTACTGTTGTTCCTAATATTTCTCTAAATTTTAAATCATCTATTTTTATTACCGCTCCATCTATACCAAATGTTAAATCTTCTCTCATTTCTCCAATTTTTCTAATTGCTTCTTTTACTTCTTCTATTGTCTCGCATGGTATACGTACAGGGTTTACATTAAATCCAAGTTTTTCTAGATATTCAAGTTCTTCAAAGTGTGAGTTAAATTCTTTTCCTTCTATTTTTTGAACATTAAATATATAAATATCAAGTGGTCTTGTTGCAGTTATTTTGCTATCTAATTGACGAAGTGAACCTGCTGCTGCATTACGTGCATTTGCAAATAGTTCTTCTTCATTTTCTTCTCTTTCTTGATTCATTTTTTCAAAATCTTTTTTAGAAATAAATACCTCTCCACGAACTGTTATGTCAATTTTGTCGTTAATTTCCATTGGAATTGTTTTAACCGTTTTTAAATTTTTTGTTACATCTTCTCCAACTAACCCATTTCCTCTTGTAGCACCTCTAACAAATTTTCCATCTTTATATTCAAGTGCAGAAGATAAACCATCAATTTTTGTTTCTATAACATATTTAACTTTATCAATTCCATTTTCTTTTGCCTTTTCTTCCATCTTATGGCAAAATTCTTCTACTTCTTCAAAACTAAAAATATCTTGTAAGCTTTGAAGTGGAACTTCATGTGTTACTTTTTCAAATCCTTCTTTTACATGTCCACCAACCTTTTGTGTTAATGAGTCTTTTGATAAAAATTGTGGATAATCTTTTTCTAAGTTACGCAATTCGACCATTAACATATCATACTCAAAATCTGATATTTCTGGTGCATCATCATCATAGTATTTTTGCGCATAATAGTCTGTTTGTTTTCGTAATTCTTCTATTCTTTTTTGTGCTTGTTTTTCATTCATTTTGTGACTCTCCTTTTCATTATGTTCATTTGTATTTCTTTAATATACTTGCAATTATTTTTATTAAAGTTTTGTTTTTTCTTTCCTATTATATACAAAATAGTTAAAAAAATAAAGGAATTTTGAAAAATTCCTTTATTTTAATAATTTTATTTTGGTTCTATAATAAATGTTGGGGTGGGTAAAAAAACTCCAACATTTTTTAAAAAAGTATAGCACTTATCTTAA
>CAKOWP010000048.1 GCA_934122385.1 uncultured Clostridia bacterium
ATTCATTTTAAAAATGCATAAAAATATTGGAGCAGAAAACTTTCAAAGTTTTCCACCCCAACTATTGACTTTCAGCCCTAAAAAATGAATTCAATATTTTAGATACTTTTTTAATATCTATTATATCGAATTCATTTTCCCCTTTTATATTTTATTATTTAATCATTATATTTCTCACTTGTATCATATAAACTATCTGCACACATATCTATGTTTTCGCCCCAAGAAATAGTTCCAAATTTAATTTCAACTGTATTAAAAAAATTTATGTTTTTTAATTTTTTAAATACACCTTTATCTAAATACGGTTTCATATCTTTTATCTTTTTTTCATTATTATTAAATGTCAATAATAATTTGTAATCTTTTAATGGTTCTACTTTAATAACTTCTTTCATAAACAATTCTCCTTAATTTAGCTTAGAGGATTTATATTATATAGTATTTCACTATTCTTTGCTAGTTGCCAATTTGCTATTAGTTCTTCTTTATGGATAAGTGTCCATGCAATAATAAGTTTTTTCTTACTACTTGGCATTGTGCCTTCTATTATCTCACCATCAAAGCTAAAAATTGCTTTATAATCTCCATAAAAAGCATGAAAATGTGGTGGATTATGGTCATCATAATACATTCTAATTATAATACCATAAAACATACTTATTGTAGGCATAAATTTCCTCCTCTCTTATTATAACATTTTATTTATATTTTTTCACCTCTTTTTTTATTTTTATTTTGCAATTTGTTTGACAATTTACACTATAAAAAATGCACCTCCATTCTCGCCTTATTTTCTCAATACTTATGGGTATTTTCGATTTAAATTTTGAACTTAATTTTTAATCTTAAAATTTAGAAATAATAAATTAGATTTAATTAATTAAAATGTTTTTGTCTTTCCAAAGTTGCTAGATTTAATTTTTATTTTAAAATTCAATTTTATTTTTAAAAATTTTGACTATGCAATTGTCAAATAAATTGCATAGTCGTATATTACCATGATTTTATTGAAAAATCAAGAAAAATCGTTCGTCAAATTTCGACATTTCTATATTTACGTTACAGTTCAGTAGGAAAACTCACAGAAATACCTGTGAATAATATTTTTTAACTACTTAAAGCAAATTTGTATAATTTGAATTAACCCCAAAATTCCCAAAATTGGATACATCAAATTTACTAAACTAGCAAAGCCTATTCCTGAAAACAAGACTGCTGTAATACACATCAGACTAGAAACAACATTAAAAGTTCTTTTATTATCAGTAATATTTTTTAAAAATCCTATTCCAAGGGAAATTGCAGTTGTAAAAATCGAAATTAAAATAATTCCACCATATAATTTTTTTATTCCCGGCCAAATTTGGCTTATTGCATATACTGCAGGCATTTGCAGTTGTTTTATATCTATATCTACATTTATTAAAAATAAAAATACTGTTATTAACAAAATTATTACTATACCACTTACAATTATAGAAATATATTTTATGTTTTTAGGCTTCTTTATAAGTTCTTTTATTGATATTAAAACTGGTATAAGTAATACGCAATTATAGCTTACATATAATATGCTTGTTATAAACCAATTTTCAAATATCTTTTCTCCTTTTGGTGCTATCAAATAATTATTCAAATTTATAAAATCAATATTTTTTAGGTTACTTATCCCGTATTCCTAAAACTACTACGATTAATATTGGAATTAATATTTCATTTATTTTTACAATTCCATTTATATTCGTTTTAAATAAAATAAAACATAAAATTGCTAAAATACTACTTCCTAGTATGCTGTTTAAATTTATTTCTTGTTCTAAATATGCTCCAAATCCTGCTATCATTATATAAAAAGATACTAAAATGAAAATGTTTATAACTGCATTTGCAAATTCTTTTAGTCTTTCATTCTTTATAAAAACATTTAAAAATTCTTTATAATTTTTTATATTATTTTTTTCTAATATTTTGAATGTTTTATATATTGTAAATCCTATTATGCTCCCTGATACAATAATTCCTAGTATTCCCTTTATTCCATACGAAAAGAAAAATGTATAAATTTCTTGTCCTGATGCAAAACCTGCACCTATCAAAGTTCCAATTATAACAAAAACTACCTTTAAAATACTCATAAAAAGTCTTGATCCCTTCAAAATTTTATATATTTATTAAACGTTACTGAATACTATTTTGTAATGTTTTCATGAATATATGTTTTTGTGATTTTTGAATGTAATAGAAGCAATATTAAAATTTCTTAAAAAATCAATGGAAAGAGTTCACAAAGTGGAAGGGTGCCATTGATTTTTCTAGAAATTCTTATATTGTATAATGAAACAGAAAAAATCTAAAAACATATATTCTTAAAATTATCATAAATTAAAAAGCCCCATATTATTTTATGGGACTTGCTTTATAAATATTCTTATTTTTTTCTTCTTCTATTAGCCCAAACTATAATTCCTGCTACTATTATTAATAGCGGAACAGCAGTTATAATTGCTAATATTATTCTGTTCTCTTGTTCTGTTGCTGTATATGTTACAGCTCCTGTACTCTTTCTTACTGTAATGTCTTCTTCTCTATCTGATAAGTATGCAATTGAGTTTAAAACTAAATCTTTGTTTTGTCTATATGCTATCATTGGTGTTTGTGTAGATTGTGTTAATTGATAGTCTGATACGAAGTAATTTTCTCCATATATAATTAATTTTGATTTTACTTCTTTTGTATTAGTTTCGACGTTTGCTTCTGATATTGTTTTATCAAATTGAGCTCCAACTAAGAAATTTCCTTTTGATTCTCCATCTTGTGCTGAATCTGCATTGTTTTCAAAGTTTGTTCTAAAATATGCATTTTCACTTGTTCTTATTAATTCAGTTTTTGTTGTATTTAAATTCTTTAATTCATCATCACTTACAACATTTATTTTTGTTGCATTAATAAATATAACACCTTCTGAATTATATAATTTATTTGTTGCATCTGCATATTGTATCTCTGGCATAATTAAGTCTGGTGAATTTGATACCATCTTACTTGAATCTGTTTCTCTTATTATTCCTATTTCAAATGGTTGAACTCCATATAATGCTAATATTTTATTTACATTTGGTAAATCTTGTTGTTTTGCAACTGCTGCATTTAACCATAAGATGTTTCCACCTTTATTTATATAATCTGTTATTGCTGTTGTTGCAACATCGTCAAAATCTTTATTTGGTGATGCAATTACTAATGTTGTACAATCATCAGGAACTTTTCCTGTTGATAAGATGTCTAATGTTTCTACTTCATTTACTTCATTTTGTAAATACATATTTAAATATTGCATTCCACTTGTTAATGTGAATGAACTATACCCATTTAAGAAATATACTTTTGGTAATTCTTCTACAGATACTGATCTAATTGCTGCTGTTAGTTTTTCTTCTGCAACATTTACTGATGAACCTGATGTTGCATCATATGTTGTTAAATCACTTGATGCTAGTACTTTGTATCTGCTTCCTGCTTCTACTATTATTCCTTGGCTTGATGTTTCTATTCCATATTTTTGTACTAAGTCTGGTCTGTCTTCAGCTTTTACAGCTTCTACTTTTATTTTGTCATTTACTTTTGTGTATTGTTTTGCTAGATCCAATGTTGAATCATCATCTGAGTATCCTACAAAATAAATGTTGATATCTTTGTCTATGTCTTTTACTTTATCTTTACTTTCACTTGTTAGTGTAAATAATTTATCTTCTGTTAGGTCTATTGGTGTTAAGTTAAGTTTTTGCATTAAAACACTAACTCCTATAAAGAATGCAAGTATTATTAATACTAGTAAAAATGTTTTTGTTCCATTTATTAACCATTTTTTCTTTATTGTTTCTATAAATTTATTTGGTTTTTCTGACTTTTCTTTTTTTGATTTTTTTTCTTTTTTGCTTGATTTTTCTGTTTTATCTTTTTGCTCTTTTTTGTTTACTTTTTCTGTCTTATTTTCTTGGTCTTTTTTATTTATTTTTTTAGTCTTGTTATCTTCTTTCACTTTTTTTATCATTCCTTTCCTAAAAGTTATAAATTTGTTGTTCAAATTTATTCTTTACTATTTTACACTTTTTCTTCTTTGCATTACTGTTATTGTTAATAATATGCAAGTAACTGTAAATGTTAAAAATGTAACTGTATCTCCTATGTCTATTTGTCCTTGTGTATATTTATAAAACATATTTATGAAAGAATAACTTTCTAAGCTTGAATTAAATTCTGGTAAAACCCAAGTTATTATAAAAAATCCTATTGAGATTATTCCTGCTATTATTTGGTTTTCTGTTATACTTGATGTTAACATACCAAATGATATATATGACATTACAAATAATAAAAATCCTAGTAATGTTGCAAATGTTGTTGTTAATTTTGGCATACCATAATGGCATAAAATGCCAAAATACATAAATGTACATAATTCTGTAATTAGCACTATTAATAATGCTGCTATAAATTTACCTAAAACTACTTTCGTTATGCTTATAGGTGATGTTAGTAATAATTGTTCAGTTCCTGTTTTTCTTTCTTCAGAAAATGACCTCATTGTTAGTAATGGTATTATAAATGCTAAAACTAGTATTGTAGGTAATGTGTAGTAGATATATTCAAAGTTAACATTTCCATAACCTATTACACTAAAATAAAATGATATACTAAATGCTATTAAAAATACTCCAATAAATATGTATCCAATTGGTGTATAAAAATATGATTTAAATTCTTTTTTGATGACTGCCCACATTATTTTTCTCCTCCTTCTATTAACTTCATAAATGCATCTTCTAGTGTTGTATCTGCTTTCTTCATTTCAAATATTGTGATGTTTTCTTTTGCAAATTCATTGAACACTATTTTTCTTAAATCAACATCTTTATCTGACTCTAATGCATATTGTTTTGTACCATCTTCATTTTCTTTTATTAGTTTGATTTCTTTAATCTCTGGTATTGTTTCTTTTATCGTTTCCATTTTGTTTTCTGTATCTTCTACTGTTACATATGTTGTGTTATTGCTTGCTACTTTTTTCTCTAAATTTTCAGGTGTATCTACAGCAACTATTTTTCCTTTATTAATTATTATAACTTTATTACATATTTGACTAACTTCAGATAATATGTGTGAGCTTAGTATTACTGTATGTGTTTTTCCTAATTCTTTAATTAATGCTCTTATTTCTGTTATTTGTTTTGGATCTAAGCCTACTGTTGGTTCGTCTAATATAAGGATTTTTGGTTCTCCAACTAATGCTCCTGCCATGCTTACTCTTTGTTTGTATCCTCTTGATAAGTTACGAGTTAGCTTCTTTTCTACTTCTTTTAGTCCTGTTTGTTCAATAATTTTTTCAACTTTTTCTTTTCTTGTTTTTCTGTCTACTTTTTTTAATTCAGCCATGTATGTTACAAATTCTTTTACTGTTAGGTCTGAATATAATGGAACTCCTTCTGGCATATACCCTATTTGTGATTTTGCTTTTCTTGGTTTTTTTGATATATCATATCCGTTTATTACTATTTCTCCTTCTGTTGGTTCGATATATCCTGTTATCATGTTCATTGTTGTACTTTTTCCTGCTCCATTTGGTCCAAGTAGTCCTATTATTTCACCTTCTTCTATTTTGAAGCTGATATTATCTACGGCAGTAAAGCTTCCGTATTTTTTTGTGATGTTTTTTACTTCAATCACGAGAAATTCCTCCTTACATTTTATTTTCCGTAAGACTTTCGTCTTGCTTTGTTGTTACTATAATATCATTTTGTTTTTTTATTGTAAAGCTTTTCACAAAGATTTCACATTACGGAAATACATTGTTTAGATTTTTTATTATTCATTTTTAAATTTTTTGTTTTTTCAAAATTCCTGTTACAGTTCAGTAAGGAAAATCCCTGAAATACCTGTGAATGATATTTTGAATATATTTCGAATGTGACCAAAATAGTGTTACAAATTCTTAAGTAAATGCTCTAAAGGGTCCTGCCTTCGGGTATTGGTAGAGTATTTACATTAGAATTTGTTAATGTATGTCGGGAATCTGAAAAAATATGAAAAATATCATTCACAGGTATTTCAGAGATTTTTCCTACTGAACTGTAACGAATTCCTGGTTTTTTTTACTTTTTTCTTATTTTTCATTGACATAGTTATTTTTTTGTGTTATTATAGTTATTGTTCAAACGTTATGGGTCAATAGCTCAGTTGGATAGAGCACACGCCTTCTAAGCGTGGGGTCGGGGGTTCGAATCCCTCTTGGCCCACCAGATTTGGGAAAATAAAAGAACGATTTTAAAATCGTTCTTTTATTTTATATCTTTGTATTCTTTTAGCTTTATTATTAGAAATGTACTTATTCCTATCCCTAATAGTATTAACATTACTATTGTAAGCATTTTATTTCCGGCATTTGGTATTATTTTATTGCTTCTTGTATTATCAATTTTTGTATTGTTCTCTATTATATTATTTTCTATAATATTATTTTCTGTATTAATTTCAATTTCTTCTTTTACTTTTTCATTTTTAATAATTAGATTATTATCTTTTTCTATTTCTTCACTAATAATATTTCCATCACTATCTATTTTGAATTTGTAGATTTGATCATTTAAAATATATCCATTAGGTGCTTGTTTTTGCTGTAATGTATAATTTCCTTCATAAATTCCTGTTATATATAACATTCCATTTTTATCTGTTTTACCACTTCCAACTGCATTACCATTTTCATCTTTTATTTCAAAGATTCCTCCAGAAATTATGTTATCTTCTGTATCAGTATTTATTACTTTTACACCGTAGTCTTCTATTGTCATTTTTAATTCACTAAATTCTATTTTTGATAATATATTACAATCATGTTGTGTGTATGATGAAATTAATCCAAAACTTTCTCCTGCATGTTTCTCATATTCAAGTTTTTCATTTATTAATTCTTTTTCTCCATCAATAACCTTAATATTATTTGGTGTAGCTTCTACCCTTAAATCATGGATTTTAGAATTTGTATTTTGAATTGCTTTTATTAGTTCCCCATAATCCGAAATAGTTTTATTTGGTGTGGTTTCAAATTCATTTATATTTATATCTTTTATATTATAAAGATTTATACTTCTTTGCATAAATAATAATATATATCCTGATAATTTATTATTTTCTTTTTCAGCATTAAATATAAAACCAGCGCCATCTAATGTGTGATAATTTGCTTTTTCTTCATCTAATCTAAATTGAAATATTCTTTTTCCAGGATTTTTATATTCTTTATATAAAAAATCTTTATACGAATTCTCTCCATATCCATAAAAATCTATTGTATCATTTTGAATAACAATATGTTTACCATTATATGCTTTGTCATCTGTCGTTGTTCTTGTATGCCATTCCCAAAATTCTTCTTTTTGCCATTCTTTCCATTCTACAGATGAATCTGTTATTTCATTATTTGCTTTTGCATTGTTGTTTATACAAATCATTATTAGTATCATTAATATTATTTTAATATATCTTATTTCTTTTCTTTTCATTTGTCTTCCCCTCTATATCTTATCTTATTATATTTTTGTCTTTTTTTCAACTGTTTTTTTAATCTTTTTATTATATTATTTTATTTAAATTTGCATTAATATTATTCTAAATATTAGGGTATAACTAATAGTGAGATATCTTTTGTGTTTTTCGGTCAAACTATCCCTTTAATTTCAATTATTTATTTACATTATAATTCTTGGTCGTTTCATATTACCAATTGGTTTAAATCCCCTGAATGCCTTGATATACTTTATTATGGAATTGTTGTAAATAATATGGAGGTATAAAATGAAGTCTTTAAAAAAATTAGATATTGATAAAGTACTTGGTGAAGTTTTTAAAGAGTACCGTGTCAAAAATAAACTTACTCAAGAGAAAATTGCTGAAAAATTAGGCATTTCTGTAAAGTATATTTCTAGAATTGAAAATGGAACTGGCGGAGTTAAAGTCGAAACTCTTGTTAATTATATGAATATTTTAGGTATTTCTCCTAATGTTATTTTTGGAAAATTGATTGTTAATAAAGATTTGGAAACTCAAATGGAATTGTCCAAAAAAGCTAGTAAATTGCCTAATGATAAGTTGGAATTTGTTGTTTCCGTTATTGATTTGCTTGATAATATTTAATATAAAAATATGGTATAGCGTATTTATACACCATACCATATTTTATTATTATCCATAATTTTAATTTGTTATGTTTTCTAAATCTGTTAATTTTATTCTTAGATATTTTTCATAATTGCCTTGAGTATTTATAAGCGTTTCCAATACAATTGTATTTGTATCT
>CAKOWP010000049.1 GCA_934122385.1 uncultured Clostridia bacterium
TGTTTATTTTTTTAGAATATCTTTTTTATTTTAGATAAAGTAAATAGTTTATAAAGTATGATATGCTTGTTATAAAAGATAATTAATATTTTGTAAAATCTAATTTGCAATTTTATGTAAATTGTGGTATAATATAGGTAGCGTCAAAGGTGACGTTTGTAACTAATAAAAAATATCCTTCAATTGAAGGTTGCACTTAAGAAAAGGAGAAAAATATGGAAACAACGAACAAAAAAACATTGACAGAAGACGAGAAGAAGGTATTTAAAAAGGAAGTGAAAAAGCGGATTAGAAAAATGCGCTTCACATTAGGTGCTAAAACTAGTACTGCCTTGGAATTTTTATTAATTCAAAAGGCTATCACGGGAAAAACCATAAAAGAATTGGCACCTGAGTGCCAAAGAGAGATGCACAAAAATAATCCAAGGTATATGGAAAGGGCAGGAGATAGATTTTTGGAAGAACTAGAAGATGACCTTGACGAGAATGCTGAAAGGGAAAAAAGACTCCCTAAAGAAATCTTTCATACTGGTTTAACAATCGAAAATCTGTATGAATACTTCTTATATGAAATATTTCCATATAAGAAAAAGAAAAATTAAAAAAGGAGAAAGAATGGAGCAATGCTCCATTTTTTCTTGACTTTTGGACTAAAAAATATTAATATAATGGTATAAAAAATAAAAGGATGTCGATAAAAATGTTAAATATAATAATGAGATTAATAATGATGATATTAATATTATTTGGAATAACACTAATATATGATGCGAGAATAATAACAAAAAAATTCTTTGGATTTGGAGACCAAAACGAAGGCTCAGCAGGGCTAAAAATAATAGGATTTATAATAACAATAGTTGGCGGAATAGCAATGTATTTTTTATGTAGGTAAAAATATAAATCTCCCAAAAGTACTAAATCAAACAAAAGTAGAATAATGATTAAATAAGTACTAAAAACAAGGGGGACATTGCTATGAACAAGGAACGTAAAAAATTAATAGTATTAGAGGGAATAGTTCTAATACTTATTTTATTTGTGATATTATCACAATGTAATTTACAAGGTGGACAAAAAAATCAAAATAATATAGCAGAAAACAGCATTCAAAATGTGGAAAATACAAATGGTGAAGATTTTGAAAACGATAGCACAAACATCGTGAACAATATTTATAATGAAAATAAATCAAATAAATCTAGCACTGAAATTCCAATACTAACAGAAGAAGACGAGCAGACTGTTGAATTTCAAGAAACAGAAGCAGAAGGCTTTGAAGAACAAGGAATAATAGCATATAATGGAGCAGAAAAAACGCCAAATGTTCAGTTGGGTGAGTATTCTGGACTAACATATTATTCACAAATAGATAATAGATGGAAAAATAAAATGTATTCAAGTGTAGGGAATACAGCACAAACAATAGGAACATCAGGATGCGGACCAGCGGCCGCAGCAATGGTAGTATCTAGCATAAAAGGTAATATAACACCAGACCAAATGGCAGATTTATACATGAAATACGGGTATCGTTCAGCAAACCAGGGAACATACTGGAGTGCATTTAAATGGACTGCAGATGTATTTGATATTGGATATAGTGAATGCTACAAATTAGATGATGCAATTGCAAAATTAAAAGATAATCATTATATAATTGCAAGTTGTAATCAAGGGTTATTTACATATGGAGGACATTTTGTTGTTTTGGTTGGACTTGAAGGAAATTATATAAAAATATATGATTCATACTTATATAATGGAAAATATGATGTTGCAAGTAGAAGAGGTAAAGCAATTGTAAAAGGAAATACAACATATGTATCACTTCAAGATTTTAGACAATATGCAAATTATAAAAAATTCTTCTGCTTTAAAAATGATAGAACAAATGTAAATGAAAATAATAAACCTTCAAATAATGCAAATGTGGGAATATCAAAAGCAAATTATCAAGTTAAAATAACAGCAAATAGCGGATTAAATATTAGAGCGGGAGCAAGTACATCATATCCAAGAGTTGGTGGATATGCTAAAGGAACAATTGTCACAATTTTGGCTGAATCAAATGGTTTTGGAAAGACAAATAGGGGATGGATATATTTAAATTATACAAGTACAAATATTGAAAATAGTAGAGTAGTAGTAACTTCAGGACAATCAAGAAAATTGGCAAGAGCAAGTCTTTTGTATAGTAATTCAAATTTGACAGGTTATAGATATAATTATAAGGCTAATACTACTGTAACTATTCTTGAAAATGTTTCTGCAAGTGTTGATAGAGTTAGAATTAATGTAACAGGAAGAGTTGCTTATATAAATACAAATAGTTATTCAAATGTTTCTGGAAGTTCAACAACTGTTGGTACGGTTAAAAGAACAAAGAATTGTGTTTTGTATTCAAATTCTAATTTGACTGGTTATAAGTATCAGTATAAAGATAATACTTCTGTTGTTGTTTTGCAACATGTTAATTCTTATGTTGATAAGGTTAGAGTTAGAATGACTGGGAGAGTTGCGTATATTAGTGTAGACAGATATAAATAAGAATTACGAGATAACATAAGCTGAAAAAATATATAAAAGAAAAGAGTTCTGCATGAAACAGAACTCTTTTCTAAAGAGATGATTACTCACTCTTTATGCCATATTTAATGACTTTAATTGTTTTGTCAATCTGCGAAATATAGTCTTCACAGATTTCTCCTATTTCGGAGGATTTTGACGCTTCTAATGAAAATAAATACATTTCATTAGAAAGTTTTGTGGAAGAGATACTTTCCAAAGCATCTTCCAATTCTTCTTGAGGAACGTTGTTAGATAACTCTTCAATTTCAACAACTCTTCCTCTGAGTTCAGAGAGCTGTTGAATTGCTGTTGACTTATCTAGTTCGTCAAATTTTTTTTGCATTTGGATTGAATCGTATTTACAGTAAGCAGTAGTTAGAATACAAGAAACTACAATACCAATTAGTAATGAAACTATAAATTTCCGTTTTGTCATAATGATTTCCTCCTTTTTAGGAACTATTTTATTTTAGAGTAATGCTCTATTTAAATAATTATAACACATTATGTTAATTTTGTAAAGTGTAATTTTACACTAAAATTTCTAATTTACAGTTTTATGTAAAACAAGGTTCTACCTTAATGATACACAATACCTTACAGCTGTTGAATGTGAAGAAGGTTATGCAATCAGGTTAGAAGAAGAAAAGACAGATTGTATCTCATTTTTCTTCTAATTCTTTAACAAATGTAATTGTGTTTTTAGCTACTCATTTCCTTGTAAAGTTTGTGGTTGGAAAAAATTACCAAGTATGGTGCATTAAACTAATAATTTTTAATGTTTAATGTTTTTGTAATAAAAAAATCAACCAGATTTAATTTTCTGATTGATTTTTTAATAGTTCTAACAGAAGTATTTTGGTGCGGATGAAGGGACTCGAACCCCCACGCCGTTGGCACTGGTTCCTAAGACCAGCGCGTCTACCAGTTCCGCCACATCCGCAGTTCTTGTTGACAATATTTATAATAGCATATTTGTTATTTCTTTGTCAATAGAAAAATAACAAAAAAATGAAAAAAATTTTTTAAATTTAAAAGTAAAATTTTATTTAAAAGTGCTTGACATATAAACGTATGTTTGATACAATGGCGTTAAATTTAATAAAAGATTAGGAGATGATTATAATGGATGTAAGAATGGATAGTAATCAAAGTTTTGAGAACATCAAACATATTGATGAAAATGAAACTGAATTCTGGTGTGCAAGGGAACTACAAAAAGTTTTAGATTATAAGGAATGGAGAAAATTTGAAAAAGTAATTCAAAAAGCAATAAATGCCTGTAAAAATACTGGAGTTAGTGAAGAAGAGCATTTTGTCGGCGCCGACAAAATGGTACAAATAGGTTCTGGAGCAGAAAGAAAACAAAAAGATTTTAAACTAACTCGTTATGCTTGTTATTTAATAGCCCAAAATGGAGATAGTAGAAAAAAAGTAATAGCACTAGCCCAAACATATTTTGCAATTCAAACTAGAAAACAAGAAATTAGTGAAAAGGAGTATAGCTTATTAACAGAAGATGAAAAAAGATTTTATCAAAGAAATTTAACAAGAAAAGGAAACTATTCACTTAATCAAACTGCAAAGAATGCAGGAGTTAAAAATTTTGATAAATTTCATAATGCAGGGTATAAAGGATTATATAATGGGGAAACTGCAGATGATATTGCAAGAAGAAAAGGACTAAAATATAGGGAAGATATTTTGGACAATATGGGAAGTGTTGAGCTTATAGCAAATTTGTTTAGAATTTCTCAAACAGAGCAAAAATTAAAAAGAGATAATACACAAACCGAAAAAGAAGCATGTGTAACTCATAACAAAATAGGAAAAATAGTTAGAAAAGCAATCGAAGATGCAGGACGGAACTATGCCAGAGGATTTGCCCACACCTGAAAAGAGTTTAAAACAATTAGAAAAAGAGAGTAAGAAAAATCTAATAAAACAGTAAAAAAATGAAATAGGAGAAAAACTTTTTTGATAGATTTTCTCTTATTTTACATTTATATTACATTACGAAAATTCATTGACTAAAAAAGTACACAATGATATAATTATATCGAAAAAATGGGAAAAAGTAACAAAAAACACGAAGAAGAGAACTAACAAATGCATAAAAAATTAAAAACACACGAATAGATAAAAATGGAGGAGAAACAAATGGACAAGATACGAAGAATTATATCAATTGTTTTAATCTTATCAATAATCACAAGTATATTAATATCAGTTATAAATCATAATGAATCATATGCTGTAAACCAGAGTGTCAGTACAGACATAAATGGCATTAATGATTCAAAATACCCAGGAATAAAAGATAGAATAAAATTATTGCAAAGCAAATATCCAAATTGGAAATTTAAAATCTTATATACAGGTTTAGACTGGAATGAAGTAATTTCAAATGAATATGTAGGACATGGTGGCTCTCCAAAAAACTTAGTATATAAAAACTCAAGTTATCAAGGAGCTTGGATTTGTTCTATATGTGGAGATAGAGCATATGATAATGGTAGCTGGAGATGTGTTTCAGAGCAAGGTATAAAATATATGATGGATCCAAGAAATTCACTAAATGCATCTGATATATTCCAGTTCGAGGAATTAACAAATTCTGGTTCAGACATAAATGTTGTAAAATCAATGGTAAATGGAACATTTCTTGCAGGACATGAACAAGGTATAGTTGACGCAGCAAATAAAAATAATGTTAATGCATATTATATAGTTGCAAGAATTATACAAGAACAAGGAAAAACTGGAACAGTTTTAACAGCTGGAAATGGGTATAATGGCCAATATGTAGGCTATTACAATGTTTTTAATAGAGGAGCATCAGGAAATTCAACACAAGAGATATTATTGAATGGTTTAGCAACAGCTAAAAAATACGGATGGACAAGTTTAGATAAATCAATTGATGGTGGAATAAGTTTCTTGGCTAATAATTATATTCATAAAGGCCAAAATAACTTATATTTACAAAAATTTGATGTTGAAGCAACTAATGGATTGTATTCAAACCAATATATGCAAAATGTATTAGCAGCACAAAGTGAAGGAACAACATTAAGAAATACATATATTAATATAAATGCGATGTCTTCATCACATACATTTATTATACCAGTATATGAAAATATGCCAGGTGACGCTTGTAGTAGACCTGATACAAATGGTTCAAGTTCTACAGATGTTGATGTTGTTAAAGTCAATGTTGACCAAACTCTTAGAATTAGAAATAATCCAAATGGAACAGAGACTATAGGATGGTTATATAAAGATGAAATTGTTACAAGACTTGAAAAGGCAACTTCAAAGGTTGGGGGAACTTATTGGGACAAGGTTAGAAAGTCTAATGGCGTAGTTGGTTATGCTGCAAGAGAAACATATGATGGTGAGAGCCAATATAAGTTATATTTGGTGCCTGTTAATGATAATGGTAACAATGGTAATAGTGATAATGACAATAATAACAATGAAAATAACAATGGGAATAATAATGGTGGAAATAGCAATTCAGGAAATGATACAGCAAATGTAAAAATAGATAAAGTCAATAATATAATTGCGGTTACTCCAAATGTAAAAGCTTTTGATATTTTGAATGCTTTTGGTGGATCTGCTAAAATAACTAAAGCTGATGGTAGCTATTTAAATAGTGGTAATGACTTGATGGCAACTGGATTTATAGTTGAAGATAAATATACTGTTGTAAAAAAAGGCGATTGTAATGGGGATGGAAAAGTTAATACAGCAGACTTATTAGCTGTACAGAAACAGTTACTTTCAATAGAAAACTTAATCGGATATAGTAGAACTGCTGGAGATACAAATAATGATGACAAAATTAATACAGCAGACTTATTAGCTGTACAGAAATATTTATTAAATATTTCTGATATTCAAATATAAAAAGAGAGAGGTAATTTATGAAAAAGATTATAAAAAAAATGATAGTATTAATTTTTATATCAGCAATGGCAATATTTTTAAAGATGACAAATGTAGAGGCATCAAGTGTTTCATTATCTGCAAATACACAGTCACCTCAACAAGGTCAAACGGTTACTGTTACTGCAAATGTAACATCAGGTGCGTGGAATTTAAAATTAGAAGGTGCTGGAAAATCAGAAACAATATATGGATATACTAATTCAAATTCAAATGCGTCAGCTTCTAAAAGCATATCGTTTATAGCAGGTCAAGTAGGAACAAAATATACAATAACTTTAATAGGTGATATGACAGACATAAATTCGAAAGATGCAGAAAATGTAAGTAAAAGTATAAATATTACTGTTGCAAAAGCATCTACAAATAATTCAGGAGAAAATAAAAATACAAATACAAACACCAATACTGCTTCAACAACAAAATCAAATGTAGCAACATTATCAAATTTAGGAATTAGACCAAATGACTTTTCAGGATTTAGTGCAAATAAAACATCATATAGTACAGAAGTGCCAAATGATGTAGAAACAATAGAAATATATGCAAATAAAGGTCAAAGTGGACAAACAATATCTGGAACAGGAAAGAAAACTTTAAAAGAAGGTACAAATACATTTAGCATAGTTGTTACAGCTGAAGATGGAAAAACTAAAAAAACATATACTATAAATGTAACAAGAAAAACAAAAGATGACAATAGTACAGAAAATGAAACAACAGAAGAGACTACAAATGAAACAACATCAGAAGATGAAGTTGAGGATCCAACAGCACAAGCATTTGGACTAACAAAATTATCAATTGCAGGTGTGGAACTACAACCACAATTTCAAACTGATGTATATGAATATAGAATAGAATTAAAAGAAAATCTTGACAAACTTGATATAAAGGCAATTGCAACAGAGGAAAATGCAAATGTTGAAATAACAGGAAATGAAAATTTACAAGATGGAGAAAATGTAATTACAATTCTTGTAAAAGGAGATACAGAAGATAAAAATGTTGCATATCAAATAATTGTAAATAAATCTGTAGAAAATCAAGAAGAAACAAATACAAATGCAAATAAAATTAAAAATATCATTATAGTTTCAACTGTTGCAGTGCTTGTACTAATTGTTATAATAATAATTGTAGTAAGTAAAGTAAAAAGTAAGAAGAATGAAGCTTTTATACCATATGGAGGAGTTTTTGAAGATAATGATGTTAATGAAAATGACTCTTTTAATAATTATGATAATAATGATTCAAATATAGAAGAAAATAATGATTTTGAAGAATATGAAGAAGAAAAGCCAAAGAAAAAACGTTCAAAGGGTAAAAGATTTAAATAAAAAAGATTAATATTTTGAAGTATGATTTTAGGGAAAAAATTAAGGCTGAAAGTCAATAGTTGGGGTGGAAAACTTTGAAAGTTTTCTGCTCCAATATTTTTATGCATTTTTAAAAT
>CAKOWP010000050.1 GCA_934122385.1 uncultured Clostridia bacterium
CCATCTAAATCAAGTCTTTTGCCAAGAGTCTCTATCCCGTCAACCTTTTGACTTAAGTCTGCTTTCTGTATTCCATTAACCTTTATTTTGTCAGTTTGCTTTTCAGATAAATCATCTTTATCTTTTTTGTCATTTACCTGTTCTTTTTCTTCAGAAAGTTCTTCTAAATCCTCTTTATTCATATCTTCTAATTTTTTTTGAACTTCCTCTTCCGCAACAGACCTTCCAAGATATGCTGATAAAACTTCCGCCATCTCTTTTGTTTGCAATTTATTCATAGAATTATTTTCAATTTCTTCCTCTGGTGTTCTTTCTAGCAAATCTTTTATTGCTTCCATCTTATCTGGTTCAGAAATAGCAAATGTTTCTCCATATAATATTTCCCCATTTCCTAATTCGCCAGCAACACATTTATCTCCTAGATAATAACTTTTTTGTTCAGTAACTCTTTCTTTACCATCTTCGCTTTTTTCTATTATTTCTTTTTCAACTATAAATACAACATCGGCCCTTTCTTGTCCATTTATTTTGTCTTTCCATTCTGCTGAGCCAACAAATTTTATATCTTTTATTTTTATTTTTTTGTTTTCTGTTTGTTGCTTTAAAATATCATTTTCTATTGTATCTCTAAAACTTTCTTCTAATTTTAATATTTTTCTTTCTTTTTGGTTCATATTAGTACCTCCTATACAATATTATACTCAAAAATTTAATAATTTCAAGGGATTTGTAACTATTCTTACAAAATGTAATTTCATAAAAACATACAATTTTATGTTCTATATAAATGTATTTTAAATTTAAAAATAACTTTTTTATACACAAAAAAAGAGGAATTTTCTGTGATAACTCCACAATCCCTCTTTTATTTATTCACTTAATTGATACTTACTTAGCCAATAACCAGTCAATTGTTTTTCTCCATTATCACCCCAAGTAAAAGCCTCTGGCACTTTATAACCTGTTGAACAATTATCATTAGTTATATCTGTAGTTATAAAGCTAACATCTGACCTTTTGTTATCTAAGCTTTCATTTCCTCTATCTTCCAAAATTCTATATTCATATCTTGGAATCCATACAAAATAACTTTCTGTTCCATTTGCTGTTGTAACAATATTTGCCCATTTTCTATTACTATAGTCATACCAATTATCTGGAGCCTTTTTCTTTATTGATATTCTTTCTTTTTCAGAACCATCATCATTATAAATCACATAAAATGTGTTATTTTTATCAAATCCTGTTAAATCTGGTGCATATGCATCTATTGTTTTTATTTTCTTTGTTATTGCTCCAACATAAGCATCTGTTGATGCATCTCTTGCTATGATATTTATCGTATATGTTGTATTCAAATCAAGTCCTGTATAATTATATTTTTCAGTTGCATCTGTTCCATCATGCACTTTATTTCCATTCAAATAGTATTCATATTTCAATGATACCGGTGTTGAATTGCCCTCTGTGTCTGTTGTAGTTAGTGCTGTTCCTGTTATATCTCCAACTCTAATAATATTTCCTCCTGCAGACATTTCCGCATTTAACTTAGCATTCTTTTCTTCTAATGACAATTGATATTTTGCCAACCAATATCCAGTCAATTGTTTTTCTCCATCATTTCCCCAAGTAAATGCCTCTGGAATCTTATAACCAGCCATTGTATCTGTACCAGTTCCTTTTATAAATTGTACATCTGACCTTTGACTTGTTTGGTCTAAAGAATATTGATATCTTGGTATCCATACATAATAACTCTCAAGGCCATCATTTCTTGTAACTATGTTTGCCCATTGAGAATATGAATAATTATACCATTCTGATGGTGGATCTTGACTAATTGGAATTTCATTATGTTCAAGTCCATTCTCATCCCAATATACGTAAAATGTAGTATCCTTATCAAACCCAGTTAGGTCCGGTTCATTAGCCTCACTAAGTTCAAATTTTTTAGTCATACTTCCTAATATGCATCCATTTGCATCTAATGCTGTAATATTTATAAAATTAGTTTTATCAGGCTCTGTATTACTAAAAGAATACTCTTCTAATGTATCTGATTCATGAACAATTTTTCCGTTTATTGCATATGTGTATTTACTTGCATCAGTTACATTGTTTGTAAAGTTTTTAACATTAAATTGTGTTTTAGTAGCAGATAAACTAAAATCAATTTTATATTTATCCAATTCAGACAATTGGTATTTACTCAACCAATAGCCTGGTATAATAAGAAATTCATTCTTAGAATTTTCCCAACTAAATGCTTCTGGTAATTTATATCCTTGTGCTTTAAGTTCTGTATATGTTAATTTTTCTCCTGTCTCACCATCTACATATTCATTATCAGTATTAACAAATTTTACATCCATTCTTTCATTTCCAGCTACTGAATTATTCTCATCTACTTTATATACATACCTTGGAATCCATACGTAAAAACTATCAACTCCATTATTTTCTGAATAAATATTAGCCCATTTTTGTTCTTTGTAGTTATACCAGTTATCTGGTTTATCTCCTGTAAACCAATTGCCTGGCACTAAATTCCCATTACTATCAGCATACATATATCTTGTATTTCCTTCCACAAATCCTGATGTGTCTGGTTCATTAACATATATACCATCTGATAATACATAATTTCCTTCTATTCTTGGAATTTTGAAAATAAATGATTCTGTCTGTTCTGCTTTGCCTTTTACTTTAATTTTAAATTCATAACTCCCATTTTCTATTGCTTCATAATCAATAGCTACTGTCATTTTTCCAATGCATTTTAATTCTACTTCTTTATTAGTCTTTGGACTTATGTATTTTACATATTCTATTCCGTCTACATTTGTAATTTTTACTACTATTGTACATTTTTCGTCGTAGTCTGAAAACTCTTTTAATTCGTATTCTAATAATGGTTTATCTTCTAACTGTTTTATTCTTATTTGTCTTACTATTTGAGTTGTTGCAATTGTAATAAAAGATGCTAATAAAAATATACTAGCAACAATTATTATAATTTTTTTGTTTATTTTTAAGTTACCTATTTTTTTATTAGCACCTTTCATTATTTTTTCCTTTCGTATTTTATTTTACAAATCTGCTCCTACTACTATGGCAGCACGACCATAATGTGCTGCAGATATCGCTGTATGGGTTCCATATGGAGCATAATTTACATAATATCCAAATATTCCTCCATAGGATCTAACAATTCCTAATTGAACCGTCCATTCCATGGGAGTCCAAAATTTTCCACTTCCATGCCATCCTGCTGTTTCACTCATAGCATCACCAATTTTAGGCATATAATTTGAATAATATATATTTTTATATTTTTTTGCATAGTCTCCTAAACCATCATTTATTAATGTAGAAGTCCATTCATTATTAAAGTTAACAACGACTCCCGTAGAATTTCCTGTTGTTGTTTCTCCATCATTTATTTTATTAGGATTACCATAAGCTGAAGCTGAAAGTATAGCCATTGCTCCATACTCTGTATTTTTTTCCATATGAATATCTAAATCAGTCGCTTCACTTGTTAAATCTGTAGTATTAATAGTATCTGTTCTTCCAAGTGTTCCGCCAAGTTCTTGCATCTTTCTTATTTGTAGCATCCAAGAATTTAAATCTTTAGCAGTCGGTGTTCCACCATTAGATTGTAAAGCAGCTTTTGATTTATTTGGTATTCCTAACATAAAGAAAATTATTCCCAATAAAATTATACTAAAAAATTTTTTATTTATTTTCATAGTTCCTCCTTAGTTCATTATTTAATATCTTATCCATTTATGAAATCATTAAACATTTTATTTATACATATATTTTTAATGCATTTTTTATTAATTATTATTTTATCATTAATGTTTTTTTCTGTAAATATTTTATTTAAAATTTGATAATTTTTAGTATTGACACATACATTATTATATACTAAAATAAAAAATAGAGTTGAAAATTTCAACAGGTTTTTAAACATTACCAAAGGAGATCAAATGGAAAATTTATTACAAGAAATTTATAATAATAAAGAATTTATACATATAATACATGATTTAATAGAAAATAACACTGTTCAAAAAATGAAAGATTACAAGCAACATTATGAAACAACATGTTTTGACCATTGCTTAATAGCATCATTCTACTGCTATAAAATTTGTAAAAAATTAGGTTTAGATTACATATCTTGCAGTAGAGCCGCTATGTTACATGATTTATTTTTATATGATTGGCGAAAAAGAGAAAACGGTAGAAAAGGTTTACATGCTTTTACTCATCCAAAAACAGCATATGAAAATGCTTCTAAATTATTTGAATTAAATGATAAAGAAACTGATATAATTTTAAAGCATATGTGGCCTGTCACCTTCTTTGATTTTCCAAAATACAAAGAAAGTTTTATACTAACATTAGTAGATAAATATTGTGCTTTAAACGAATCACGCGATGAAATTTATAATCGTTTTTGCCAGAAAAAAGCTTTCAGATATGCTTATGTATTTTTGTGTTTATTATTTATAAAAGTTTAAAAGAGATTACACTTCACAATTTGTAATCTCTTTTAATATTTAACTATTAGTAAACTTCATATTTCATTACAATAAATTCATTTTAATTTTTCAATCTCATCATCTCTTAATCCCGTTATTTCTGATATTTCTTTTTTAGAAAGATTTTTATTTAATAATTTTTTTGCAATTTCCTTTATTCCTTCAATTTTTCCTTCAACCTTACCCTGTTTTCTACCATTCATAAAAATCTCTCTATTTTCTTTTTGTATCATTTCAAAGACAGCCATCATTGCTACATCACCACTTTCTTTATCTAAATTTTTTAAAATTTTATTAGTTTCATTTTCACCAATTTTTATTCTAATTATTTTATTTAAAATATTTCTATAACACTTCATCTCCTTTATTATAATATGTTTGTTACATTTTGTCAATATTTATTTTGTAGTTAATTTTATACTATTTTAATTACATCTATTCTATTATTTTCTTTTTGTATTTTACAATTTTTTCATCGCAATTTTCGACAAAAATCGCAAAAAAAGTAGGACAATTCGTACTGCCCCACTTTTCACTTTTATTAATTATTCTGCTTTGTTTTCTGCTGTTTCAGCAACTGGAGTTTCAACAATTTCTTCTTTAACTTCTTCAGCAGCTGGTTCTTCTACTAAATCTTCTTTAATAGTAATTTCTCTATTTTCAATTCTAGCTCCAACCATTTCCTTAGTTTTAGCAGCTTTACCTACTCTGTCTCTTAGGTAGAATAATCTAGCACGTCTTGCTTTACCTACTCTAACTAATTCAACTTTTTCAACTAATGGTGAATGGATTAAAAATGTTTTTTCAACACCAACACCGTAAGATGTTTTTCTTACTGTAAATGTTTGGTTAACTCCTCCACCTTGAACTTTAATTATAATTCCTTCGAAAACTTGGATTCTTTCTTTGTTTCCTTCTTTAATTCTAACATGTACTCTAACTGTATTACCAACTTTTAATTCTGGTATTTTATTCTTAAGTTGTTCGTGTTCTATTGATTTAATAATATCCATTTTAGAATTTACCTCCTTCTTTTATTTTGAGCGGTGCCTACTTGGTTTGGCACGTCATTTCTATTTTTTCTAAAATTTTCTTATCCTCATCAGATAAATCAACTTTTTCCAAAAGGTCTGGCCTTTTTTCTAAAGTTCTTTTCAAACTTTGCTCTCTTCTCCATTTGTCTATCATTTGATGGTTACCTGAGCGTAATACTTCTGGAACTTGTTGTCCTTCAAAAATTTCTGGTCTTGTATATTGTGGATATTCTAAAAGTCCTTGTGAAAATGATTCTTCTGTTGTTGAACCATCTTTCAAAACTCCTTCTACATATCTACTTACAGAATCAATTAACACCATTGCTGGTAACTCTCCTCCTGTTAATACATAATCACCAATTGAAATTTCTTCATCAACTATGCTGTCCAGTACTCTCTGGTCAATTCCCTCATAATGACCACATAGAAGAATTAAGTGTTCTTGTTTTGATAGTTCCTCTACTTTTTTTTGGTCTAATTTCTTTCCTTGTGGCGACATATAGATAACTCTTGTTTTTGTTGATTTTTCAACATTTTCTGTATTTTCTATTTTCTTTGAATTTGTAACATTCCTTACATCTTCAATATTTGAAATAACAGATTTATATGCATCATAAACAACATCTGGTTGAATTACCATTCCAGCACCACCACCATAAGGAGTATCATCAACTTTTTTGTGTTTATTTTTTGAAAAATCTCTAATATTTATTAAATTAACATTTATTAGTCCTTTTTCTTTTGCTCTTCCAATAATGCTCTCATTTAAAATATTGAACATTTCCGGAAAAAGTGTTAAAACATCAAATTGCATTTAATTTATACCCCCATAACAACGCCAAACAGCAGTTATTTTTTTAAACTAGCCCTTTAAGCAAATGTGCAACTATCTTCTTTTCTTCTAAATTAATTTCTTTAATTACATTAGATATTGCAGGCAATAATAATTGTTTTCCAAGTTCGTCTTTTACAACATATATGTCACAACTTCCACTATTAAAAACATCATCCAATTTTCCAAGCAATTTACCTTCATCAGAATAAACATCTAATCCAATTAAATCAACAATATAATATGTACCTTCTTCAAGTTCAGGTTCATCTTGTCTATTAACTTTTAAATATGAATTACGCAACAATTCTGCATCTTCCACTCTGTTTATCCCTTTGAATTTAATTAATACCATATCTTTATGATATTTTACTTCTTCAATTTCATATTGTTTTTTAGTTTTATTTGATTCAACATATACTTTTTCTAAGTCATCAAATTTGGTTATATCATCTGTAAAAGGTTTGACCTTGACCATTCCTTTTATTCCAAATGTATTAACTATTTGACCTATTTCTAAAAATTCTTGCATTAAACTATTTCCTTTTTTATAAATTTAAATTTGGAAAAATTGTTATTTGGCTTATGCCAAATGGCAATTATTTTTCAAATTTCTAATCAATAAATTCTACAGAAACTTTCTTATGTTCTCTAGCACCAACTGATTTTGCAACAGTTCTTATAGATTTTGCAAGTCTTCCTTGTTTACCAATTACTCTACCCATATCTTCATTTGCAACTTTTACTTCAAATACTACAGATTTTTCATCTTGTTTTTCAGTTATTTCAACTGCATCTTTGTTATCAACAAGATTTAAAATTATAGTTTCAATAATTTCTTTCATAGCTAAATATCCTTTCACTACGCTTCAATTTGTTATTACTCTAATAACAATAACAAAATTATTTTGCTGCATTTTCGATTAATTTTTTAACAGTATCTGTTGGTTTTGCACCATTTTTAATCCATTGTGCAACTTTTTCTTGATCTAAAACTATTGTAGATGGTTCTGTCATTGGGTTGTATGTTCCTATTTTTTCGATTATTTTACCATCTCTTGGAGATTTAGAATCAGCAACTACTATATGATAGAAAGGAGCTTTTTTCTTTCCTTCTCTTTGTAATCTGATTTTTACCATTTTGATTTCACCTCCTAAATTTCTATTCGACCATTGGGGACGTTCTTAAATTGGTTGACGACCACTAGGACGTTCTTAATTTGATCAAATTTTATATATTATATTTATTCTATTATTACTATTTCATCCAGTCTAAGAACGTCCTAGTGGTCGTCAACCAATTTAAGAACGTCCCCGATGGTCGAAATCCAAAGTTAATAACTATATTTTAAAATTTTTCAAAGCATTTTCATCAATACCATTCATAAATTTTTTCATTCCACCTTTACTCTTCATTTGTTTCATCATTTTTTGTGTCATTTCATAAGA
>CAKOWP010000051.1 GCA_934122385.1 uncultured Clostridia bacterium
TTGATACTCTTACTCCTGGTCCATCTGAAATGTCCATTTTTCTAATTTTATTATACCCCATTTTATTCATCATCCTTTTTTGTCCGTTTGTCCGTTTGGGGACGGTTCTGTTTGAGACATCGGTTCCAAATGAGACATTCTCCAATTCCTTGCGTAAGTAAGGTTTTAAAAATATCCCTGTTTTTAAAAATGTCTCAAATAGAACCGTCCCCAAAACGACATTTTTTTATTCGTCGTCTTTATTATCAATGTGTAAAACTCTTTCTTTTATTTCTTGAGTTCTTCCTTTGTTCCAGAAATTACTTCCAATATAACCACATGTTCTTCTTGCAACATTTAATGTGTTATGGTCTCTGTTTCCACAGTTTGGGCAGTACCATTCTAGATTATCGTCAATTAAGATTTCTCCATCATATCCACATTTTTGGCAATAATCTGATTTTGTGTTTAATTCTGCATACATAATATTGTCATAAATAAATCTGATTATTTGAAGAACTACTTCTAAGTTATCTTGTAAGTTTGGTGTTTCTACATATGATATAGCTCCACCTGGACTTAATTCTTGGAATTGACTTTCTAATTTCAATTTAGAAAATGCATCTATTTCTTCAAATACTGGTACATGATATGAATTTGTAATATATCCTCTATCTGTAATTCCTTCTACAACTCCAAATCTTTCTTTTAAACATTTTGCAAATTTATATGTTGTTGATTCAATTGGTGAACCATAAACACTGTAGTCTATATCTTCTTTTTCTTTCCACTCTTTGCATTTTTCATTTAATTTTTTCATTACTTCAATTGCAAATTCTTTTCCTTCTCCATTGTCTGTATGGCTCTTGTCTGTCATATATTTAACACATTCGTATAAACCTGCATATCCAAGTGAGATTGTTGAATATCCACCATGTAATAATGGATGTATTGGTGCTCCTTTTGGTAATCTTGCAAATGCTCCATTTTGCCATAAAATTGGTGCGACATCACTTGTTACTTTGCTTAATCTTTCATGTCTTGCTTGTAATGCTCTGTGGCATAGTTCAAGTCTTTCGTCATATATTTTCCAGAATTTATTTCTATCTTTTCCAGATGTTAAAGCAACATCAACTAAATTTATTGTTACAACACCTTGATTAAATCTTCCATAATATTTTGGTTTGTTTGTTTCTGGGTCTACATATGGTGTTAAGAATGAACGGCATCCCATACATGGATAGCAATGTCCTTCTCCATTTTTGTCTATTTTAAGTTCTAACATTTTCTTTTCTGATATATAATCTGGTACCATTCTTTTTGCTGTACATTTTGCCGCAAGTTGTGTTAAATACCAGTATTTGCTGTTTTCATGAATATTGTCTTCTTCTAGTACGTATAGCAATTTGGGAAATGCAGGTGTAACATATACACCTTTTTCATTTTTGAATCCTTCTATTCTTTGTTTTAAGAATTCTTCTATAATCATTGCTAATTCTTCTTTATATTCTTCTGTTTCACCTAAGTACATACATACTGATAAGAAAGGTGCTTGTCCATTTGTGTTTGTCATTGAATTAACTTGATAATTGAATGTTTGAACACCGTCAGATACTTCTTTTCTTGTATCTTGTTCTGCATATTCTTTACATTGTTTTTCTGTTAATCCTCTGTCTTTATATTTTTTGTAATATTTATCATAACTGCTTTTTACAAATGGTGCTAAATGTGATAATGATATTGTTGCTCCACCATATGTTGATGATGTAACTGCTAGTATTATTTGTGTTGCTATTGTGCATGCTGTTATAAATCTGTGTGGTTTTTCTATCATAACTCCATTCATAATTGTTCCATTTTGTAGCATGTCTTCTAAGTTTATAAGTTCACAGTTTGTTAATGCGTTTTGTGCAAAATAATCTGCATCATGGAAATGAATTATTCCTTCGTCATGTGCTTTTACTATATCTTCTGGTAATAAAAATCTTCTTGTGATATCTGTACTTGTTATTCCTGCTAAATAATCTCTTTGTGTTGTTACAACTGTTGCATTTTTGTTAGAGTTTTCGTTATTCCAGTATTCACTTTCACCTTCAATTAATTCTTTTATTGATTGGTCTGTTGTGTTTGCTTTTCTAACTAATGCTCTTGTGTATCTATATGTGATATATGTTTTTGCTAATTGATATTTTTCTAATGACATTAATTTTTGTTCTATTATGTCTTGGATATCTTCAACTAATATTCTTGATTTTTTCAAATCTTCAATATAAGTTATTATTTCTTCAATTTCTGCTTCTGTTGCTTTTTCTTTTCTTGATACTTCTTTGTTAGCTTTTTTTATTGCTATTCTGATTTTTTCTGGATTATAGTCTACTATTGATCCGTCTCTTTTTATGATTTTCATTTCCATATCCTCCCCTTGTTTAAGTATGCACTTATTATATATCATCCGGAAAGTTTTTCTGTTGCAATTGCAACATTTTATGAAAAAGATTTTTTTGCATTTTTTTGTCGGCTTGGCTCTAGGCTTTTTCCTTTTGTTACATTTTCGTTACATTTTTTGTAACGAATTCTGTAACCTTATCAAAGTTACGATAGCACAAAAAACAGGACATAGAGTTTTATCTCTTTTATCCTGTTTACATTCAAATATTTTTATTACAAAATTCATTTATATTTCAAACGATTTTTCAATTAGATTTCTAATTTTTCTATTTCCTCTTTTGTAAGACCTGTTGCTTGACTTATTACATCAATTGATATTCTCTGTTGTAATAATTTTTTTGCAGCGCTTATCATTCCTTCTTTTATTCCTTCTTCTTTGCCTTTATTATATCCAGCTCTTTCAGTTGCTTTTTGGTCCATTATGTATTTTTCTCTTAATTCCGCTAAATATCTTTCACGTCCATCACTGCTTATTTTTTTTAATTCTTCCTTTGCCTTATTTATTTCCACATTTTCAGACATTTTTACCACCTCTGGATTTTCTATAAATTTTAACCATGAGTCCATTTGTTTTCTTTTATTTTCCTTATATTTCATGAACTTTGGTAATTCAATTATATATAATTCCAAAACTTCTGTCAATACAATTTGACTGTATTTTTCTTCTCTAATTTGCCATTTTGTGGAATATTGCGGAATATTTTTTAATGCTTTTAATTCATAATCCGATATCAAAATTACAATTGTTTTTTCTAATTCTAAATAATCTGTTCCAGCTTTTATACTTCTACTATACATTTTGCTCCAATAGAACAACATCCTTTTTTCTATGTTATCTTTATCAACTACTTGCATCTCTATGTTACAATTTATATTATTTTCTATCTTTGCTCTTATGTCCAAAACTCCTACTTTATCATCATATAAATCCTTTTCTAATATCGTATTGTTGTCTAATTCTACATTTGTTATTTTCTTTTCAATTATTGCACTTATTAATGATGCAGTTATATCTTCGTTTCCAATTTGTCCAAATATTCTCTTAAAAACATAATCATTTTTGGGGTTTAATAATTTTACTATAATACATTCCTTCTTTCTGTTATTAAATTTTGATTTTTTTGAATTTTAGGCCGATTTGCCATAATCTTGAATTAATAAAATATCGTTTGAAATATAATGTTATTATATTAACATAAAAAGTTTATATATGCAATAGATATTTAAAATTTGTTTAAAATAATAAAAGTTATCAAAAGGGAATATTCCCTCTTGACAACTTTTATTTTCTACCAGAATATTAAAAATGTTAAGAATGTTCCCCAAACTACTTGCTCTCTTGTTAAATCTTTCAACATTTCTGGTAATTCTCCTTCTTCTTTTTCATCTGTAAATTTCATTTCATAATAATCTACATCTTGCACTTTAAAGTATTCTTCAAAGTTTCTTGTTTCGTCATCTCTCATTGTAGAAACATCGATATATTTACTTCCCAAGAACACATCTCTTTCTGAGTATAAATCTATTCTTAAGTATTTATTTGTAATTTTATGTTCTGAACTATTGTAAATACTGCCTTTTATACGTCCATTTATTTTGGTTGCTTGTGCTTGATACACTGTTACTTGTGGCAAATTGTCTTTTCTTCCTATGTTTTGATATGTTGATTCTATATTTATGTTTATCATTATGTTTGAAAATATGTAAAATAGTATTATCCATATTGCATATTTTAAAAATGTTTTCATTCTATCCATTGTTACCTCTCCTTTTATTTCTTTATGTTGTTATTATAGCAGAAAAATATTGAAATTTCAATATTTTTAAATTTTTCTTGTCTATATTAATTCTTCTTTCATTTTTAAATAAAAGGATATCCATCGGATATCCTTTTGGGGAAGTTATTTATAATAATCTTCATAGAAATGTTCCAGAAATTCCCTTTCTTCTTTTGCTTCTTTTAACTCTTCTTTGAACTCTTTTATAGTAATTTTACCATCAATTATTGAACGAACGCCAATAGTAAAACACTCATTATATTCTGCACCATTTTTTATTAGCATCATTGCCATATTTATATTTTTATTTTCCGATGCAAATTTTAATGCATAATTATCACGGGCTTTTACATCTGCCCCCTTGGCAACCAACATTTTTGCCATTCTTAAATCACCATTTTCTACTGAAATTATAAAAGCTTCATTATCATGAGCTGTAACATCCGCTCCTTTTTCTATTAACATTTTTGCAATTCTTTTATTGCCATTTGACACAGCAATCAATAATGGTTCATTATCACAACATGCAGCATCTGCTCCTTTTTCCAGTAATACACTTATTGTTTTTTCGTAATTTTTTTTGGTTGCAATTCGTAGTGCTTGATTATTGCAAGCAGTTACATCTGCTCCATGGTCTATTAGTAATCTTACTGTTTTGTCATGTCCTTTTGCTGCTGCAGACCGTAAAGCCTTATTATTATTTGCGGTAACATTTGCCCCCTGTTCTATTAATTCTTTTACTTTTTGAGTACATCCCTTGGCTGCTTCCTTTTGCAAATTTTTTACTTCCATTTTTCTACCTCCAAAAATCTTTGTTTGTATTTTATTACATTTTGCTACATTAGCATTATACATTATGTTATGTTAATTGTCAAATTTCAATTTCTTTTCCCAAATAAACAGAATAAATATAAACCTTCTCCACCTTTGTACCCAAAGCATTCTCCAAAGCTTGTTTGTACAAATCCAATTGACTCTTATATTTTTCAACAAGTTCAAATTCCTTACCACTTTCAACATAATCAGTCTTATAATCAACCAAAACAATTTGTCCATTTTCATTTACAAAATATAAATCTATAATACCCTGAACAAGTATATTTTCCTTTATATCCTCATCATAAATTTGACTTGCTGGAACATTAATATAAAATGGCTTTTCTTGATAATATTCTTTAGCATTTTTTAATTGTTTCCAAATTTCTGATTTTGTAAATTGTAATATTTTGTTTGGATTTATTACTTTGCTTTCTTTTTCTGTTATTATTTTGTTCATTTCCAAATTTTGTATTAATGATTTTATTTTTTCTAAATCATAATCCTCTTTTGGATTTAATTTTTGTAGGCATAAGTGTATAAGTGTTCCTTTTTGTGCTGATGTTATTTTAGTTTCTTTTTCATCTTGTAAAAACTTAGGCTTTTCAAAAGTAACATTTGCTTTATCAGTATTGTCATTATTTTCACCTGTCTTGTCGTTTATTTCTGTAGATTCTTCATTATCTAAACTCTCAAAATCAACATCCAATTGTTTTTGTTTCATTTTCTTAATTTTTGTAACAGAACTTTTTGTTGGAATATCAATAGCCAATTTATCAGGATATTCATATTCAATTTGTTCTTTAATTGATTTTATATCCTTTTTATTAGAATTTTTATTTAAAATCTCAATTACATTTTGAGATGTATTTTCTTGCTCACTTTCCTGTTTTTTATTTCCTAAAATACTACTTGGTTCTATCCTATTCAATTCAAGTAAATCTTCTGTATTAGACTGTTCATACAAATATACAAGCAATATCCAGTCTAAATAGTCTTTGTATTTTTTTACTAAAATAGGATTTATTTTTCCATTTTTTCTTGCATAAATATTTTTTTGTTGTTCAATATCTTCTAGCTGTTTTGAATAATCTTTAGAAATTCCTGTTATTATTAATTTTTCCTTTGCTCTTGTTAAAGCCACATACAAAATTCTCATTTCTTCCGAGATATTTTCATTTCTAATAACATTTTTTATTGCTTCTCTTGTTAAAGTATCATATTGAACTTGTGCATTGTAATTAATATATTTTGCGCCTATTCCTAGGTCTTGATGCAATAGGACTGGATTTTTTCTAATGTCTTGCTCATTGAATTGTTTGTTTGCATTTACCAAAAATACAATTGGAAATTCAAGTCCTTTACTCTTGTGTATACTCATTATTCTAATAACATCATCATTTTCACCTATTATTTTTGCTGAACTTAAATCACCTGAATTGATTTTTAGTTTTTCTATAAAGTTTATAAAATTATATAATCCTTTAAAACTTGCAGTTTCATATTTTTTTGCTCTTTCAAATAGCATCTTCAAGTTTGCTTGTCTTAAATTACCATTTGGCATTAGCCCAACATAATTGTAATACCCTGTGTCTGAATAAATTTTCCAGATCAATTCATCTAATGCTAGATATTCTTGTTCTTTTCTCCAAGTATCAATTTGGCTTAAAAATTTTTCTATTTTTTCTTTTAATTGTGCATTAACATCGACTTTTGCTTTTTGCATACAATTATAGAAATTGTCATATTTGTCTGATAAACGGATTTCCACAAGTTCGTTATCTGTAAATTTTCCTATGTTTGATCTCAAAACCGTTACAAGTGGAATGTCTTGCATAGGGTTATCTATTATCTTTAGCAAACTCATAATTGTTTGAATTTCTATTGAGTCTAGATATTCTTGGTTACTATCTGCAAATACAGGCATATCAAGTTTTATAAGTTCTTGTTCATATATATTTGCCTTGTCTTTTGTGGACCTTAGCAAAATTGCTATATCTTTGTATGTTATATCTCTAAACGTTTCCTTTTTTCTGTCATATACTTGATATTTGCTATCTATTAATTTTTTAATTTTATTTGCAACATATTTTGCTTCAATTTCAATATTTTCCAGGTGTTCTAATTCATCTACACTTTCCACATCTTCGTCATCAAAATCATCTGAATTTTCATAATATTTATTTGAGTACTCTTGGCTATCTTCTTCGTTTTCTTCCTCTGTTTTAACATCAATTATATCAATTTCCGTTTTTAAATTCTGATTTATTTTTTTGTAGTCTTCTGCACCAAAATTCAAATATTCATCTTCGTTATAGTCAACTTCTCCTAATTTTGTGCTCATAATATTTTCAAAAATCAAATTTGTAAAATCAAGCACATTGTCTCTACTTCTAAAGTTTTTAAATAACTGAATTTTTCTTCCAGTAAGACAGTTGGGACAGTCCAAATTTGTCTCACCTTTAAAGTCCTTTTTTATCGAATTTTGTTTTTCGACATTGTTTGACATATTTATGAGACATTTTTGCACTGTCCCATATGTCTCATATTTTTCTAAAAATAGTTTTGGCATTGCTTGTCTAAATCTATAAATACTTTGTTTTACATCTCCAACCATAAACATGTTATTTCCTCTAGAAATTGAAGAAAGAATAAATTCTTGCACAAGGTTACTGTCTTGATATTCGTCAATTGCAATTTCTTCGAATTTTTCTGTGTATTTTTTTGC
>CAKOWP010000052.1 GCA_934122385.1 uncultured Clostridia bacterium
ATTATTGAAGAAATAATGAGAGATATTATGTTTGATGTTCCATCAACACCAGACATTGCAAAATGTATAATAACTAAAGAGACAGTTTTAGAAAAGAAAACACCTGAACTTATTATAAGAGAAAAAACAGAGGAACAGCCTAAAAATAAAAAGGATAGACATATTCCACAAAATAGCAAGGAAACTGCATAAATAGAAAAAGTCAAGCTAAAAAGTTTGACTTTTTTAATATTATAAATTATAATATTTATGTAGATTTAGGAAAAAGGTCCTAAGAAAGGAATGAATAAATTGAAAAATTTTAAACAAATAATAGCAAAACAAATATCAAAAACAATAGAAATTAATGAAAAAGAATTAGAGAGTTATATTGAAACTCCAAAAGATAGTAAAAATGGAGATTATGCATTTCCATGTTTCAGACTAGCAAAAGAACTAAGAAAAGCACCACCAGCAATTGCAAGTGAAATACAAGAAAAAATAGAATTAACTGATGAAATACAAAAAGTAGAAGTTGCAGGAGGGTATTTAAACTTTTTTATAAATAAAGAGACATTAGCTGAAGAGATATTGGGAGAAATATCAAAAACAGAACAATATGGAAAATCAAAAGTAGGAGAAGGCAAAAATATAGTTATAGATTATTCTGCACCAAATATTGCAAAGCCATTCCATATAGGACATTTGCGTTCAACAGTAATAGGTGGAGCATTATATAATATATACAAATATTTGGGATATAATGTTACAGGTGTAAATCATTTAGGGGATTATGGAACACAATTTGGAAAATTAATCGAAGGCTACAAAATGTGGGGAAAAGAATATGACATTGAAAAAGACCCAATAAATGAATTAACAAAAATTTATATAAGAATAAATGAAGAATGTAAAAATGATGAACAAATATTAGAAAATTGTAGAAATAACTTCAAAAAATTAGAAGATGGAGACCCATACTGTGTAGAAATTTGGAAAAAATTTAGAGAACTTAGTTTACAAGAATTCCAAAAAGTATATGATTTACTTGGAAGCAAATTTGACTCTTGGAATGGAGAATCATTTTATTCAGACAAAATGCCAGAAGTAATAGATATATTACAAAAAACAGGTAAACTAGTAGAATCACAAGGGGCAAAAATAATAGACCTAGAAGACAAAGGAATAAATACACCATGTATAATAGAAAAATCAAATGGTTCTACAACATATGCAACAAGAGACTTAGCAGCAATATTATATAGAGCTAGAACATATGATTTTGATAAAGCATTGTATGTAACATCATATGAACAAGTATTACACTTTAAACAAGTATTTGAAGTTGCAAAACTTTTAGGATTAGATGAAAAATATACAAATGGACTAGAACATGTATCATTTGGAATGGTATTGCTACCAGAAGGAAAAATGTCAACAAGAGAAGGTAATATTATTAAACTTGAAGAATTGTTAAATGAAGCAATTTCTAGAGCCAAAGAAATAATTGAACACAAAAATCCAGACCTGGAAAATAAAGAAGAAGTTGCTAAAAAAGTAGGAATAGGTGCAGTTATATTTAATGATATGTCAGCGTCAAGAATTAAAGATGAAGTATTTGACTGGAATACAATTTTAAATTTCCAGGGTGAAACAGGTCCATATATTCAATATACATATGTTAGAACAAAAAGTGTATTAGAAAAAGCAGGATATTTACCAAAAATGGAGGATGTAAAAACAGAGAATTTATCAGATGATTATTCAATGGCAATTTTGAAATTGATTTATAATTTTGAAGATGTATTGGTTCAAGTAACAGATAAAAATGAACCATCTATACTTGCAAGATATTTAATTGATTTGGCAAAAGCTTATAGTAGTTTTTATAATGAAAATAAAATTATTGTTGAAAATAAAGATGTTCAAAATGCTCGTGTTTATTTAACATATGCAACATCAGAAGTTTTGAAACAAGGAGCTAATTTGTTGGGAATAGAAATGCCAGAAAAAATGTAAAAGTTGAACCAATGGGGACGTTGTTGAACCAATGGGGACGTTGTTAAATTGGTTGAAATTTAATTTTTCAACCAATTTAACAACGTCCCCATTGGTTCAACAACGTCCCCGTTGGTTCACTCTTTTATAACTTCTTTAATTGCACCTAAACTTGAAAGTGCACTAGTTGCTTCAAAAGGAATAAATACTTTATTAGCTTCTCCATCAGCAACTTTTTCTAAAGCTTCAAGTGATTTTAATTGAACTAATTTTTCATCAGGGTCTGATTTCTTAATAGCTTCATAAACCATTTGAATTTCTTTAGCTTTTGCTTCAGCAACTTCTTTTATAGCTTGTGCTTCACCGGCTGCTCTAGTAATTCTAGCTTCTTTATCAGCCTCGGCTTCTAGAATAGCTGCTTGTTTTTTACCTTCAGCAATTGTTACAGCAGATTGTCTTTGAGCTTCTGATTCAAGAATTAAAGCTCTCTTATTTCTTTCTGCGTTCATTTCTTTTTCCATTGCATCTCTGATATCAGCAGGTGGTGTAATATCTTTGATTTCAACTCTATCAATTTTACATCCCCATCTATCAGTAGCTTCGTCAAGAACAACTCTTAATTGATTATTAATACCATCTCTTGAACTAAATGTTTCATCTAAATCCATTTTACCAATGATATCACGAATTGTTGTAATTGCTAGGTATTCAATACCTTTTTTCAAACTTTGAATTTCATAAACTGCTTTTGCAGGATCTGTTATTTGATAGAAAACAACAGTATCTATTGTAATTGTTACATTATCTTTTGTAATAACTCCTTGAGGTGGAACATCCATTGTTTGTTGTTTTAAGCTAACTACGCTTCTTACATGGTCAAAAAATGGAATTATAATTGTAAGACCAGCATCTGCAACTTTGTAGAATTTACCCAATCTTTCAATTACATAAACCTCAGCTTGTTTAACAATTTTAATTGATTTGAATGCTATAATTAATATTATAACTAGTAATGCGATTAAAAATCCCATATTAAAAACTCCTTTCACTACGCTTATTATAATTCAGTATTTTGGATGTTTAGCTGAATTATTTTGTTTATCGTAGTTTTTTTATTATATATATTAATACTTAAAAAGTAATATTAAAAACTAAATTTTATTTTCAACCTTTACAGGTTTTACGATTGCTTTAACACCTTTTATTTCTAAAACTTCAACTTCTAAACCTTCTTCAATAATTTCATTGTTTTTACTCTCAGCAGTCCAAACTTCACCGTTTAATTTTATTTGGCCAATTGAATGAATAGGGTCTATTGTTTTTATTACTAAAGCTTTTTTACCAATTATTGAATATACATTTGTATTTGTTTTTTTGACATCAGCGAATTTTTTTACAAAAGGTTTTGTCGCAAAAATTAGAATTGTTGAAGATACTAAAAATACAGTAGTTTGAATTATTATGTTTGTTGTAAATAGGCTAACTATCATTGCAATTAGTGCTCCTATTCCTAACCAGAATATTAAAAATCCAACTGTTGCTATTTCTCCTATAAAAAATAGTCCTGCAATTATTAACCATAATTTCCACATAATAATTTCTCCTTTATGAAATTTTTTACCTACATTTATATTATACTATAAAATGTTGGAAAAATAAAGCATTAGGAGAAAATTTGTTATAAAAAATATTACAAAAATATTTCGTTATTTTTACAGTAATATTACATTTTTCTTTTTTATACAAAATTAAAACTGAAACTGTTGAACTACATCTAGAAGTGTGATAATATTTGAATAGTAATAGATTAAAGTTATTATAGATTTTAAAATAGAAGGAGAATACAAATGAATATAAAAAATTTAAAAAGTCTAAGAGGAATAACACTCATAGCTTTAATTATAACGATTATAATTTTATTAATACTTTCTGGAGTAACCATTAATCAAATGTCTAAAGATAATGGTTTGTTTTCTAAAACTCTTGACAGTAAAAACAAATCGTTGAAAGCACAAGCACTTGAGGAATTGAAATTAAGTGTAACTGGGATTCAAGTAGAAAAAAGAGGACAAGCTTTATTGGAAGATATAGCAATAGGACTTAAAAATGATACAAAAAATAAATATATTGTATCTGTGGATTCAAACTCAAATAAGAATAGTGATGATGAACAATTTCAAGAGGTTGAAAAAATTTATGTAATATATAAAAATTATAAGTTTATAATAGATAATAATTTTGAAATAAAATATGTGGAAGATAATCAAACAGAAAAAGATGAAGAGAAAACAGATAATTCTAATATAGATAAGGCGTTTTTAGCAGGAGAAGATGTTGAAATAAAAAAAATATTTAATAATGCACAAAATGCAATTATAAAATATAATAATACTGAGATTACAAATGTGAAAGAGTTACCAAAAGGTGAATATTATTTAAAATATAATAAAAATAATAACATAATAACAGTAGAAGCTTCTGAATCAGCTAGTATAGAAGATTTTAGTGAAAATAATTATAAACTTGAACTAAAAAATGGAACACAAATATATAAAGATAATAACAATTCGTATTATTTAAATTTTGATGGAATAAATAATTATGCACAAATAAATGAATTAGATAGTACAATAAATTGGAAAGATGGTTTTACAGTTGAATTTGAAGCAGAATGGAATGATTTTAATAGATTTTCGAGAATATTTGATTTTGGAAATGGAGCAGGAAATGAAAATATATTGGTGTCAAATCTTTACAATGAAAATAAAATGTTATTTCTAATTATGAATGGAACTCAACATGCAGATTATACATTTACGAAGGATATGCTAATAAAAGATGAGAAGGCAAAAATAAAAATAGAATATAATAAAATAGAAGGACAAAACAAATATAAGGTCAGATTTTATAAAAATAGTGAATTAGTATATGAACAAGAAACAGAATATACAGTAAATAATGTAAAAAGAATATATAATTACTTAGGAAAACCAAATTGGAATGATTGTGGATATTTTAAAGGTAAGATTTATTCATTAAAAATTACACAGGCAGACGGAAAAACAATAATGTGGTATGATATTAACAAAATGATGAATGAGTTTGAAATTAAGAAAATATCAATAGTTGATGAAGGATATACAGGAAAAATAGAAGATATCTCAGGACAAAACCATAAACTAGAATTAAAAAATGGAACGCAAATATTAAAGGATAGCAATAATTTATATTATTTGAATTTTGATGGTATAGATGATTATGCACAAATAAATGAATTGAATAGTACAATAAATTGGAAAGATGGATTTACAGTTGAGTTTGAAGCAGAATGGAATGAATTTAATAGATTTTCAAGAATATTTGATTTTGGAAATGGAGCAGGAAATGAAAATATACTTGTATCAAACTTGTATGAAGAAAACAAAATGTTATTTCTAATTATGAATGGAACTCAACATGCAGATTATACATTTACAAAAGATATGTTAATAAAAGATGAAAAGGCAAAAATAAAAATAAAATATAGCAAAGTAGAAGGACAAAATAAATATAATGTAAAATTTTTAAAAAATAATGAGCTGGTATATGAACAAGAAACAGAATATACAGTGAATAATATAAAAAGAATATATAATTACTTAGGAAAACCTAATTGGAATGACTGTGGATATTTTAAAGGAAAGATTTATTCATTAAAAATTACACAGGCAGATGGAACATCTATATTGTGGTATGATGTAAATGAATGGATAAGAAAAAAGTAAATAAAATTTTGGCTATGAAATATAATTATTTTTAAACAGTGTTGAATCTTGACGAATGCTTTTTTCTTGATTTTTCAAGGAAATTATGGTAATATATGACTATGCAATTTATTTGACAATTGCATAGTCAAAATTTTTAAAAATAAAATTGAATTTTAAAATAAAAATTAAATCTAGCAACTTTGGAAAGACAAAAATATTTTAGTTAATTTAATCTAATTTATTATTTCTAAATTTTAAGATTAAAAAATTAAGTTCAAAATTTAAATCGAAAATACCCAAAAGTATTGAGAAAATAAGACAAGAATGGAGGTGCATTTTTTATAGTGCAAATTGTCAGAAAAATTGCAAATACAATTACCCAGTTCAAAAAATAATAAAAAAACTTGTAAATTTCTTGACAAAATAGAAATTTATGGTATAATAGTTATTGTTACAAGAAGAAGCAAGAACTTCTCACCCTAGTAAATAAGCAAAGGGTTAGAAAAATAAATATATTTTTAAGTTGAAAACTTTAAATTTATTTTTTGTGAATTGGCTTGTAACAAAAGTCAATTTTTTTATTATGGAGGTGTTTTAACATAAAACAAGAATTACCAATCAATGGTCAAATTAGAGAAAAAGAAGTTCAATTAATAGGAGCAAATGGAGAAAAACTAGGAGTGGTTTCAATAAGAGAAGCTTTAGATAAAGCTGGTGAAGATAACTTAGATTTAGTATTAGTTTCACCAAATGCGAAACCAGTAGTTTGTAAAATAATGAATTATGGAAAATATAAATTTGAGCAAGCTAAAAGGGAAAAAGAAGCTAAAAAGAAACAAAAAGTTCTAGAATTAAAAGAACTAAGAGTTACTCCAAATATTGAAGAACACGACTTTGAATTTAAATCAAAAAATGCTAGAAAATTTTTAACTGATGGAAACAAAGTAAAAATAACAGTAAGATTTAGAGGTAGAGAAGTAAATAATTCTAAAGCAGGTGAAGTTGTTTTAAACAAATTTATCGAAAAATTAGAAGATATTGCTACAGTTGAAAAAGCACCTAAGCTAGAAGGTAGAAATATGTTTACAATTTTAGCTAAAAAAGCGTAATCAAGTTATCTATATTTGTTCTGATGTAGATAGCATGAAAACTGCATATAGCAGTTGAATAGATATAAAAATTTAAGGAGGGAAAACTCATGGCAAAATTAAAAACAAACAAAGCTGCTAAAAAAAGATATTCATTAACAGCAACAGGAAAAGTAAAAAGAACAAAATCAAATAGAAGACATTTATTAGCTAACAAAACAAAAAGACAAAAAAAATCAGGAAAAGTTCAAAATGCTTATGCAAGTAAAACTTGTGAAAACACAATAAAAAAATTATTACCATATGGTGGATAATATTAAATTTGAATAGGTTAAGAATTAAAAATTAGCTGAGCTTAAAAGGTTTTGGCAGACAAAATTTTGAAAAAAATTTGGATGACGATGAACGAGCAAAGCGAGAGATTTGTAAAATGAAAATTTATAATTTTCATTTTATGATGAACGAAACGAAGTGAAGAGAAAGGAAGGAATAAAAATGGCAAGAGTAAAAACAGCAAGAACAACAAGAGCTAGACATAAAAAAGTATTAAAACAAGCAAAAGGATATTTTGGAGCAAAACATTATAGATTCAGAAATGCAAATCAAGCAGTTATGAAATCTTTATCTTATGCATATGTAGGAAGAAAAGATAAAAAAAGTGATTTCAGAAAATTATGGATAACAAGAATTAATGCTGCTGCAAGAATGAATGGAACAACATA